>DATJEA010000185.1:0-9135 GCA_035497095.1 Acetobacteraceae bacterium
GGTGGCCTATACGAGCGCGATGCCGCAGCTACTCGACCGGCACCAGGAACTGGTATGCCTGCAGGCTGGCGCGCTGCTCGCCTTGGGGCGGCTGGACGCGGCGCAGGCGGTGATCGCGGCCGGCAATCGACGGTTTCCGAACCGGCCGCCAGTGCTCGTGCTGGCCGGCACCATCGCGATGCTGCTGGGCGACGGCGCCGCCGCGGAAGCGCATCTGCGCCAGGCCCTCGCCCTGGCGCCGGGGGATTACGACGCGACGGTCGGCTTGGCCGCGGCGCTGGCCGAGCGGGGCGAAGCGGGGCCGGCCCGGCCGCTGCTGACCCAGGCGGCCGGCGCGGCGCCGGAGCGGTTCGAGGCGCCGCTGTTGCTGGCGGCGCTGGCGTTTGCTGGCGGCGACCAGGCGGCGCTGGAGCACTGGACCCGCGCCGGGCTCGGCGCCGCCCCCTGGCATCCGGTGCTGCTGTTCTTCCTGGGCTGCCTGGCGGCCGGCGCCGGCAATGGCGACGCGGCCGAGGCGGTATTCGGCGCCTCGGTGGCGCTCAATCCGTTGCAGCAGGCCTCACAATTCGCGCTGGCCAGGGTGTTGCTGGAGCGGCGGGAGTTCGCGCGCGCCGGGGTCCATCTGCGCAATGCGGTCCGGATTGCGCCGAAGACTGCTCAGGGCAAGGCGGCCGCCATGTTGTTGCAGCGTCTGGCGGTCGCCTGAGCCGCGCGTTTGCGGTTGTGTTACAGTCCGGTCTGCTGGCGCTATGGCGGAGGGATGTGCTCGCGCCGCTGTCGATTAAGCAGATCGACGCGCAACGGGCCAGGACCGGGACGTTTTTGGGTGCTTTCGCGCCCGACACGGCCGATGGGTGAGACCTGCCACGCCATACGAGCAGTGGCGCGGCGGCGGTATTCATCCTAAGTGGCGGCAATGACATTTCCCTCGGTCCACCCCGCGCTCGACGCGGCGCTCATTACCCGTGGCTATCTGGAGCCGACCGCCGTGCAGGCGGCGGTGTTGCAGCCGGACGTGGCCGGGCGCGATCTGCTGGTTTCGGCGCGCACTGGCTCCGGCAAGACGGTGGCGTTCGGGCTGGCGGCGGCGGCGACGCTGATGCCGGACGGCGAAATTCTGCCGCATGGCGCGCCGCTGGCGCTGGTGATCGCGCCGACCCGCGAGCTGGCGTTGCAGGTGGAGGCGGAGCTGGCCTGGCTGTATGCCGGCGCACGCACCGTCGCCTGTGTCGGCGGCATGGATATCCGCCGCGAGCAGCGGGCGCTGGCGCGCGGCTGCCATATCGTGGTCGGCACGCCGGGGCGGCTGGGTGACCATCTGCGGCGAGAAAATCTCGACCTGTCGCGGCTCGGCGTGGTGGTGCTGGACGAGGCCGACGAGATGCTCGATCTCGGGTTTCAGGAGGAATTGGAGTTCATCCTGCAGGCGGCGCCGGCGGCGCGGCGGACCATGCTGTTCTCGGCGACCATTCCGCATGATATCGCCAGACTGGCGCGCAAGTATCAGCGCGATGCGCTCAGGATCGACACGGTCGACCGCAGCGCGCCGCATGCCGATATTGAATACCGCGCGGTGCTGGTGGCCGGGCATGAGGGCGACGCGGCGCTGATCAATATCCTGCGCTGGTACGATGCCTCGGCGGCGCTGGTGTTCTGCGCCACGCGCGACACCACGCGGCGGCTGCATACAGCACTGCTGGGGCGCGGGTTTGCGGCGGTGATGCTGTCCGGCGAGTTGAGCCAGCATGAGCGGACCTCGGCGCTCGATGCGCTGCGCTTCGGGCGGGCGCGGGTGGGGGTGTGCACCGATGTGGCGGCGCGCGGGCTGGATCTGCCGGCGCTCGACCTGGTGGTGCATGCCGATTTGCCGACCAATCCGGAGACGCTGCTGCATCGCAGCGGGCGCACCGGGCGGGCCGGGCGCAAGGGGGTCTCGGTGCTGATCGTGCCGCAGTCCAAGCGGCGGCGGGCCGAGCAGGTCGGCAATGCAGCCCGGGTGCGGCTGGCCTGGGGTAATGCGCCGGGGGCGGCGGCGATCGCCGGGCGGGACCGCGAGCGGCTGCTCGGCGACCCGATCCTGGCGCTGCCGGAGGGTGACGAGCGGGCCGATGCCGAGGCGCTGCTGGCGACGCATGAGCCGCTGGCGGTGGCCGCGGCACTGCTGCGGCTGCATCGGCGCCAATTGCCGCCGGCCGAGGCTATCAGCCAGCCCTGGCAGGAAGGGGATGCGGCGGCGCCGGTGCGGGTGGCGCGGGCGCCTTCGGCCGAGGGGGAGTTCGTGCAGTTCCGCGTGGCGGTCGGGCGGCAGCATCGGGCGGACCCGAAATGGATTCTGCCGCTGCTGTGCCGGCTGGGCGGGGTGACCAAGCAGGACGTCGGCGCGATCCGCATCTTCGACGGCGATACGCGGGTGGAAATCCGCCGCGAGGTGAGCGACGCGTTTGCCGAGGCGGTGGCCGATCTGCCGGCCAACGAGCCGCGCATCAGCCGCGCCGGCGATGGCCCGATGCCGCCACGGCCGGCCTACAAGAAGCCGTTCAGCCGCAAGCCGGGCCAGGGCAAGCCAGATCATGGCAAGCCGGCTTATCGCAAAACCGGTGCGGCGAAGCGGCCGACCAGGCAATTGCACGGTTAGTGCCGGGATGTTGACGCCGTTTTCGTCCGATGATCTTGGCCGGCTGTTCGACGCGCGGGCGTTGACCAGGGGGCGCTCGCTGGTACTGCTCGGCAGCGTCGAGGTGCGGCTGGCCGACAGCGCGATCGAGATTGCCGTCGAGCATCTCGGGCTGCGCTTCGATGCCACGCTGGCGCCGTCGATGATGGGGCATCGGGTGGTGTTCGCCGGGCATTGCAGTTGCCGGGTGCAGGGCTGCGCGCATCTGGCGGCAGGCGCGCTCGCGGCGCTGGATCGGTTTCCCGCGCTGCGCCGCGCGGTGCAGCGCAATTTCATCGACACGCTGAGCACCGCGCCAGTAGAGAGCGAGCGGCAGCGGCTGGTGTTCGAGTTGTCGCCGGGTGAGCCGCCGGCGGCCTGCTTCGTCGCGACGTTTCTGATCGGCGAGCGCACCGGCAGGCTCACCGCCAGCAGCCCGGCGGCGATTCTGGCCGACCGCAGCAGCAGCGAGAGCATCAAGATCATGGCCAGGCTGCTCGGCGGCGGCGCGGAGCAGCGCAGCGCGGTGGCGCCGGGTGGGGTGGCCTCGGTGCTGGGGCTGCTGGCGCGGCTGGGCCGGGCGCGCTGGCATGCCACCGGCAAGCCGCTGAAGCTGGGGGCGGAGCGGGCCTTTGCGGCCAATGTGCCGCCGAATCTTCCGGCGAAATCGGCGGTGATCCTGGGTGATTCCGGGCCGTGGTATGTCGATGGCGCCACCGGCGAGGTCGGGCGGGTGCGGTTGCGTGCGGCGGCCGCGGCGCCTGCGAAACCGGCGGCGGCGGCGGTTGAGCGCCCGGCGCCGGCCGTCGTGCCGCGCAGCCTGGGTCGGACCCTGGGGCGGCCGGCGGCACCGCCGCTGCGCCGGACGGTGGCCAAAAGCCGGGCGGTCGAGCCGCCGCGCCGGCCGTTGCCGGTGCTGGCCGCCGAGCCGGTGATCCTGGAAGAGGCGCCGGTGCCGGTGCTGCGGCTGACGCGGGTGGAGAGCCCGGACGATTTCGGCCATATGCGGCCGATCGATGCGCTGGCGGTGGATTTCGACTATGCCGGCGTGCTGACCCCGGCGGATGACGAGCGGCAATTCGTCCGCGTGGTGCGGCCCGGCGACAGCCCACGCAACCCGAGCTTCCTGCGCCGTGACCGCACCACCGAGGCGGCGGCGCTGGGCGCGCTGCGCCAGGATGCGTTCAGCCAGATGCGTATCGCCGACGGGCCGACCGCCAAGGGCCGCATGGTGTTCGTCTATCGCGGCCGCGATGCCGCCGAGCGCTGGCAGGCGTTCATCACCGAGCGGCTGCCGGCGTTGCAGGCGCTGGGCTGGCGCAGCGAGATCGACCGCGCCGCCGGGCCGCGCCTGGTAGAGCGGGTGGGCGACTACGACGTGCGGGTGAGCGATGCCGACAGCGGCAGCTTCTCGCTGGATTTCGGCATCGAGATCGACGGCGTGCGGGTGCCGCTGCTGCCGATCCTGGCGCGGCTGCTGGAGCGCGGCGGCATGGCGGCGGCCCAGGTGGTGCAGGGCGAGCTGATCACCAGCCTGGATGACGGGCGCATCCTGAAGCTGCCGGCCGAGCGGATCGGGCGGCTGCTGGCGGTGATGGGCGACCTGATGGAAGCGGCGCGGCGCACGGTGGATGGCACGCTGCTGCTGCCCGACGCCGAGGCGGCCAGCGTGCTCGATCTGGAAGACCTGCTGACCACAAGCTGGGACGATGCCGGGGCGATTGCCGCCTATGCCGAGCGGTTCCGGGGCGCTGCGGAAATTCCGCCGGTGGTGGTGCCGGACACATTCCATGCGGTGCTGCGGCCGTATCAGCAACTCGGCGTCAACTGGTTGCAGCATCTGCGCGAGCACGGGCTGGGCGGCTTTCTGGCCGACGACATGGGGCTGGGCAAGACCGCGCAGACCATCGCCCATATCGTCATCGAGCACGCCGAGGGCCGGCTGGACCGGCCGGTGCTGATCGTGGTGCCGACCAGCCTGGTGGCCAACTGGACCGCCGAACTGGGCAAGTTCGCGCCGCATCTCAAGCTGCTGGTGCTGCATGGGCTGGACCGCCACCAGCGCCGCGCCGAGCTGGACCGGGTGCAGGTGGCGATCACCACCTATACCGTGCTGGCGCGCGATATCGAGGTGATGAAGCGGCACGCCTGGCACCTGGTGGTGCTGGACGAGGCGCAGGTGATCAAGAGCCCGGACGCCAAGGCGACCAAGGCGGTGTGCCAGTTGGATACCAGGCACCGGCTGTGTCTGTCGGGCACGCCGATCGAGAATAATCTGCAGGAATTGTGGTCGGAATTCGCGTTTTTGATGCCGGGGCTGCTGGGCGATCGCAAGGGCTTCGCCAAGCGGTTCCGCACCCCGATCGAGAAGAACAACGATGCGGTGCGCCGGGTGCAGTTGATCCGCCGTATCCGGCCGTTCCTGCTGCGGCGGACCAAGGCGGAGGTGGCGACCGACCTGCCACCGAAGCATACGATTTTGCGGCGGATCAATCTCGGCCCGGAGCAGCGCGAGTTGTACGAGACGATCCGCGGCACGCTGTATGACACCGTGCGCGAGCAGATCGCCGGGCTCAGCGCCGCGCAGGGCCGGATTGTGGTGCTGGATGCGCTGCTGAAGCTGCGCCAGGTGTGCTGCGATCCGCGGCTGGTCAAGCTGGCCTCGGCGCGGCAGGTGGGCAGTTCCAGCAAGCTCGACGGGCTGCTGGAGATGCTGGAGGAGATGCTGCCGGAAGGGCGGCGGGTGCTGCTGTTCTCGCAGTTCACCTCGATGCTCGACCTGATCAAGCCGCGGCTGGATGCGGCGGGGATACGCTATGTGGAGTTGCGCGGCGATACGCGGGACCGGGCCGAGCCGGTGCGAGCGTTCGAGGCCGGCGAGGTGCCGGTGTTCCTGATCAGCCTGAAGGCCGGCGGGCGCGGGCTGAACTTGGTTTCGGCGGATACCGTGATCCACTATGATCCCTGGTGGAATCCGGCGGCCGAGGATCAGGCCTCGGACCGGGCGCACCGGATCGGCCAGACCAAGTCGGTGTTCGTCTACAAGCTGATCGCCGCCGATACGGTGGAGGATCGGATCGTCGCCTTGCAGCAGCGCAAGGCGCAACTGGCCGAGATCGCGCTGGGCGAGGCCGGCGAGGACGCCGAGGCGCTGGCCGATCAGGCGGAACTGGCGCTGGGCGGCGAGGATCTGGAATTCCTGTTCGGGGGACGGCAGGGGCAGATGGCGGCCTGACATCTGTTGCCCTGCGCGCCGGGACGGTCTCTGCTGCCACGGCAGGGGACAGGAGCATCGTCATGCCATTTTGCCACCGAGGCAGTGTTCGCATCCACTATGAGGAGGCCGGCAGCGGGATGCCGCTGCTGATCCTGCCGGGTGGCGGGCTGAACGCCGTCATCGCCAATGCCGGGGAGAAGGGACCGTTCAACGCGATGGCGGCGTTCAGCGGCGAATATCGCTGCATCACGCTGGATTCGCGCAATGCCAAAGACGGCCAGTCCCGCGGGCCGCTGGAGATCGAGCGGCCGTGGGACGGTTATGCCGACGACCAGCTTGGGCTGATGGACCATCTCGGCATCGATCGGTTCCTGGTGCTGGGGTTCTGCATCGGCGGGCCGTTCATCTGGAACCTGTTGCAGCGGGCGCCGGGGCGGATCATCGCCGCCGTGCTGGCGCAGCCGAGCGGGTTCCGGCCGGAGATGCCGCAACTGTTCTATGATAACAACATGAGCGGCTGGGCGCCGGCGCTCTGCGCGCGGCGGCCGGAGGTGACGCCGGCGATGGCCGAGGCGTTTCTCGACCGGATGTACCGGCATGACGCCGATTTCGTGTTCACCGTGACGCGCGATTTCGTGCGTGCCTGCCAGACACCGGTGCTGGTGCTGCCCGATGACGTGCCGGCGCATCCCTATGCGGTGGCGATGGAGTCGGCGATGCTGGCGCCATGCTCGGAGGTCAGCATGTTTCCGTGGAAGCATCCGGTGGAGCGGATTCCGCTGGCGGTGCGGCAGATCCGCTCGTTCCTGCGGGCGCATCGCGGGTGAAGGCGGCTAGTTTTTCAGGCTCAGCCCGTCGACGTCGGTGCGCTGGTCCATTCGACCGGTGAAGGTGTAGCGGTCCTTGTAGGCCCACAGCGAGGTTTCCCAGTACAGCGGGATCAGCGCGTTGTCCTGCAGGGCGATGCGCTGCGCCTGTTGCAGTTCGTCGTTGCGCTTATGGTCGTCCATGTCGTTGATGGCGTGCAGGAACACGCTGTCGAACGCGGCGCTGTGGTAGCCGCCGTAGTTGGAGCGGCCCAGGCCGCGCTCCGGCATGGTGCTGACCACGAAGGCGCGCAGCAGGGTGCTGGCCTCGCCGGTGCCGTAGCCCCAGCCGCCCATCGACAGGCTGAAGTCGCGCTTGGTGCGATGCGGGAAGAACATCGTTGCGGTCACCGCGTCCACCGTGGTCTTGATGCCGACGCGGGTGAGGTATTGGCCGAGCGCCTGCACCACCTGGGCGTCGTCGACATAGCGGTCATTGGTGCCGGTCAGCGTGAGGCTGAAGCCGTGCGGATAGCCGGCTTCGGCCAGCAGCTTGCGCGCTTTCGCCGGGTCGTAGGGCAGCTTGGTGGGGTGCGGCAGGAAGCCGAACAGCGGCGGCGGCACGTACTGGTCGGCCGGGGTGCCCATGCCGCCCATCAGGCGCCTGGTGATCGCCTCGCGGTCGATCGCCAGCGAGATCGCCTGGCGCACCCTGGCGTCCTGCAACGGGTTGCGGCCATCCGGCGCCTCCACCTGCGGTGATTTGGCGCGGCCGATATCGGGTTGCAGGAAGATGATGCGGTTGGAGGCGAGGCGGGTCCAGGCCAGGCCGCCACGGCGCTTCAGCGTGGCCAGGTCCTGCTGGGCGGGATTCTCGATCAGGTCGAAATCACCGGCGAGCAGGCCGGCGACGCGGGCGCCCTCGTTGGGCACCGGCTTCATCGTCACCCGGCTCCAATGCGCCTTCGGACCGTGGTGGACCGGGTTGGGCTCCATGACGATCGCGTCGCCGGCGGTGAAGCGGACCAGCTTGTAGCGGCCGGTGCCGACCGACATTTTCAGTTCATCGAACGCCGAGGACGGCGGCAGGTTGGTGTGGCCGCATTGGGTGGCCGGGTTGAAATCGACATACCCGGCGCCGGCGGCATGCGCCGAGATGATGGCGTAGCCGGTCAACTGCACCGGCAGCAGCGGTTGCGGCAGCTTGGTGTGCAGGATCACGGTGTGGGCGTCCGGCAGGTCGATGCCGGACAGCGCCAGCGGCACCGTGGTGAACGAATGGGTGGGGCCGACGCCGTTCAGGGTGCGGCAGAAGGTGAACACCACGTCGTTGGCGGTGAACGGTGTGCCGTCGCTGAATTTGGCCTGCGGGTCGAGCTTGAATTGCCAGCTATGGTCGTCGAGCAGCTTCCAGGATAGCGCCAGGTCGGGCACCGGTTGCAGCGTCGGCCCGGTGGTCAGCAGCGCGCCGTAAAGCTGGTGCATCAGCGCATTGTTCGGGCCGACATCGTGGAAATGCGGGTCGGATGACGAGGGCGAGGCCGATAGCGCCACGGTGATACTCGCGGCGCCGGCCGGTGCGGCGATGAACGGCAGGGCGAGCAGCGCCGCCAGGATGAAACGCATGGGGTGTCTCCGCCCGATTTTTGGCCAGCCTACAAGCCGGGCGGGCGCCGCGCCACCACATAGGTCACGCCGAATGTCATCACCAGCGTGCCCTGGTCGTCGCGCGCCTCGCCGGTGATGCTGGCCCGGCCACGGCTGGCATCGCGCGGCGAGGGGGTGGCGTCGGCCCAACTGGCGCGCACCCGGTAGCTGGTGTCTGGCCGCACCGGGGCGAAGAAGCGGGCCTCGTGCAGCGAATAGCCGGCGACGAAGGCGACGCCGGGCAGCGCACGTACCATCAGGCCGAGCGCCACCGCCTGGCTCTGCACGCCCGACGCGCACAGGCCGCGAAAATGCGAGGCCTGGGCCGCCGCCTCGTCCAGATGGAACGGCTGCGGGTCGTAGCGCTCGGCGAAGGCGATGATCTCGGCGCGGGAGAGCCGGAAGCTGCCGCAGTCGATGGTGGTGCCGAGCGGGAGGTCTTCGAGGTAGTGCATGGCAAACCCTTGGAAGGAAGTCTTCTTTGTTCGAAAACAAAGAAGCAAAAAAACTTCAGTCCTGAAGTTTTTTGCGCGCTTTTTTACAAAAAAGCGCTGCTTCCTTACGCCGCCTTCGCCTCCCGCCGCCGGCGATGCAGGATGAACTCGGTGTAGCCGTTCGGCTGCGTGAGGCCCTGCAATACCAGTTCGCAGGCGGCCTTGAAGGCGATGCCGTCGTAGCCCGGCGCCATCGGCTTGTAGAGCGGGTCGCCCTCGTTCTGCGCGTCGACCACCGCCGCCATGCGCCTGAGCGTCTCCATCACCTGCTCGCCGCTCGCCACGCCGTGGTGCAGCCAGTTGGCGATGTGATGCGAG
>DATJEA010000186.1:0-5087 GCA_035497095.1 Acetobacteraceae bacterium
GCCTCGACAAACCGCACGGTGCCGGACTTGCTGCGCATCACCACCGAATGCGTCACCGCCCCCTGGCCGAACCGCCGCACGCCCCGCAGCATCGCCCCGTCGGTCACCCCGGTGGCGGCGAACATCACCTCGCCGCGCGCCATCTCGGTCAGGGTATAGATCTTGTTCGGGTCGGCGATGCCCATCCCGCGCGCCCGCTCCTTCTGCGCCTCGTCCTCGTACAGCAGCCGCCCCTGCATCTGGCCGCCGATGCAGCGCAGCGCCGCCGCCGCCAGCACCCCCTCCGGCGCGCCGCCGCTGCCCATATAGATGTCCACCCCGCTGGCCGGCTGCGAGGTCGCCATCACGCCGGCCACGTCGCCGTCGCTGATCAGCATGATCCTGGCGCCGGCCTCGCGGGTCTTGGCGATCAACTCCTTGTGCCGGTCGCGGTCCAGGATGCAGGCCACCAGATCGGAGACCTGGCAATGCTTGGCCCGCGCCAGGTTGGCGAGATTACTGGCAACCGAGGCATCCAGCCCCACCACCCCCTCCGGCAGCCCGCCGCCGACCGCGATCTTGTCCATGTAGATGTCCGGCGCATGCAGAAAGTTGCCGTGCTCGGCCAGCGCCACCACCGCCAGCGCGTTCGGCCCGCCCTTGGCGGTCAGCGTGGTGCCCTCCAGCGGATCGACCGCGATATCCATCGGCGGCCCGCCGGCGCCGACCTTCTCGCCGATATACAGCATCGGCGCCTCGTCCATCTCGCCCTCGCCGATCACCACGGTGCCGCTGATCGCCACCGTATCGAAGGCCTTGCGCATCGCCTCCACCGCGGCGCCATCGGCCTCGTTCTTCTTGCCCAGCCCCATCCAGCGACTGGCCGCCAGCGCCGCCGCCTCGGTGACCCGCACCAGCTCCAGCGCCAGATTGCGGTCGGACACATGCTCGAAGCTGGACGGCTTATCGATCGGCATCGCTGGTTCTCCCGTTGGCGCGTGACATTGTTGGCATATTAGCCCATCGCCTCCACCAGCGCAGCCAGCTGTGCGGTCGCCGCCGTCCAGCCCGGATGGAAGCCCATTTCCTCATGCGCCAGCCGATCGGCCATCGACCAGTGGCGCACGGTCGCAGTATAGCGGGTGCCTTCGCGTTCCGGCTCAAAGGTCACGATCAATGTCATGAACGGCTTCTCCGCCGGCTCCCAGGCCGACACGTAGGCATCCGTCACCACCAGCCTCGTATCGGGCACCACCTCCAGATAGACGCCGCGATTGGGGAATTCCGTCCCGTCCGGCCCGCGCATCACCACCAGATTCGCGCCACCCACACGGACATCCAGCGCCGCATGCGCCACCGTCCAGGGCGCCGGCGTGAACCACAGCTTCAGCAGCGCCGGGTCGGTCCAGGCGCGGAACACCAGCGCCGGCCGGGCTGCGATATGGCGCGTCAGCACCAGGTCCCGCCCGGCTACCGTGATTTGCGTCGTCATGCGGCCCTCCCGACTGTCTCGCCTGCCGATTACGCCCGCTCGATGCGAATCAAGGTCGGCTCCTCCAGCACCGCATCCTGCGCCGCGATCCGAGCGAGCGCCGTGCGCATCGCCGCCTCCTCGGTCTCATGCGTCACCAGCACCACCGGCACCGCCTCGCCCGAGCTGCGGCCGCGTTGCAGCATGCTCTCCATCGAAATCCGGCAATCGCGCAGGGCTGCGGCCACATCGGCGATCACGCCAGGCCGATCCACCACCATCAGCCGCAGATAATAGGCGCCGACATGCGCCGCCATCGGCACCGATGGCGCGTGCGACAGCGAAGCCGCCGCCGCCCCCCAGACCGGCGTCACCCGGCCGCGCGCGATGTCGATCAGGTCGGCGACCACGGCCGAGGCGGTCGGCCCGGCGCCGGCCCCCCTGCCCTCCAGCATCACCCGGCCGACGAAATCGCCTTCGGCCACGACCGCGTTGAACACCCCGTCCACCCGGGCGATCGGCGCCGCCTGCGGCACCATGCACGGATGCACGCGCGCCGAAATGCCCCCCTCGCCGCGCTCCGCGATCCCCAGCAGCTTGATCCGGTAGCCCAGTTCGGTGGCAAAGCCGATATCCAACGCCGAGACCCGGCGGATGCCCTCCACGAACACGGCATCGAAATCCACCGGCCGGCCGAACGCCAGCGCCGCCAGGATCGCCAGCTTATGCGCGGCGTCGACGCCGTCGATATCGAAGGCCGGGTCGGCCTCGGCGTAGCCCAGCCGCTGCGCCTCGGCCAGCACCTCGGCGAATTCCAGGCCGCGCTCACGCATCACCGTCAGGATATAGTTGCAGGTGCCATTCAATATGCCGGCGACCTTGCTGATCCGGTTGCCGGCCAGCCCCTCGCGCAGCGCCTTGATCGCCGGGATGCCGCCGGCCACCGCCGCCTCGAACGCCAGCGCCGCGCCGGAGCGCTCGGCCCGCTCGGCCAGCGCCGCGCCATGCACCGCCAGCAGCGCCTTGTTGGCGGTCACCACCGGCTTGCCGGCCGCCAATGCCGCCTCCACCAGCGCCCGCGCCGGGCCCTCGGCGCCGCCGATCGCCTCCACCACCACATCGACGCCAGGATCGGCGGCCAGCGCCACCGGGTCCTCGTACCAGCGCAGCCCGGCAAGCGAAATGCCCCGGTCCCGGCCGCGGTCGCGCGCCGAAACCGCGGTGACCGCCACCGGCCGCCCGGCCCGCCCGGCGATCAGCTCGGCATTCTGGCGCAGCATGGCCAGCACGCCGCCGCCCACGGTGCCGAGCCCGGCGACGCCGACAGAGAGTGGACGGGTCATGCGTGAATCTCCTCAGGAACAGGCGGGGTCTGTGGCGCAGCGGCGCGCGGGCGTCAATCGGCGACGGCGGCCACTCCGCCATGGCCCTGCGCCTCGGCGATGAGCCGGATCGACGCCAACGGCACGCCGGCGCGGGCCAGCGCGTTGGCGATCGATTCGGCGCGCGCATAGGCCAGCGGCAGGGCTGCGGCCTGCGACGCCGGATCGTCGCCGCTGGCATTGCCGAAGCCGACCACCCGCATCGGCGCGGTACCACGGGTGCGGGCCAGTTGGCCGAGCGCGGCCTCGGTGCCCGGCGGCAGCGCGGCCGAATTGGCGGCAAACGCGATGGTCACCGGCTTGCCGGGCGCGAACACCGTCCTGGCCGGCCCCGGTGGCGGCGCGACCGCGGCGGGGCTCGGCCGGGTAAAGCTGGGCACCCCCGGCAGCACCGGCGGCGGCGGCGGTTGCAGCGGCATCGCCGGCACAGCGGCGGCCGCCACCGCAGCGCCGGCCTGGGCACGGGCAGCCGGAGCGCGGGCAGCCGGAGCCTTGGGCGGCGGCGCCGGCGGGGCGTCCGCGGCCTGCATCACCGCGTTGCTGGCGTTAGGGTCGGCCGCGGGCGCCGCGGTGGCGCGCACCGGCGCGGGCGGCACGATCGGCGCGCGGGCGGCGGCGTATTCGGCGTTGGCGCGGTCCTTGGTCAGCGCGCTGGCGATGCGGCTGCGCTCGGCCGGGGCCAGCACCTGCGGCCGGGCCGGCACGGTGACCAGTTTGGGATACGGCGCATCGGCATTCGGCGGCGGCGGCCGCTGCTGGGCGATCGCGCCGCCTTCCAGATGGTGCCACCAGGCCACCGGGTCTTGCGGACTGCCCTCGGCGCAGGCGGCAGGCAGGCAGGCGAGCAACAGCACCGCGAGGCGCCGCACTTGAACCGCGCGGCGGCGGCCTGTAACTGTTGCTGTGTCCGCCGCTCTCATCGGTCCCCGCTCCCGTCGCGCGCCGTCTCCGCTATCGGGGTCGCCGCCGCCAAGGTGTAGCAGCGGCAGACAGCCCACGAAAGGACGACAATGGCCGACCCGACCAAGCCGGCAAAACCTGCCGAACCCTTCAAGATCCCCGATCCGGCGGAATTCGGCCGCTCGATGGCCGATATCGCCGAGCGCTCGCAGCGGCTGGTCGGCGATTGGCTGAAGCGGCAGTCGACCGGCGACAGCCCGAACCCCGATCCGCTGAATATCGGCAATGCTTTCATGGAGATGACCGCCAAGCTGATCGCCAACCCGGCGCATATGATGCAGGCGCAGGTCGGCTTCTGGCAGGACTATATGTCGCTGTGGCAGAGTGCGGCGCGGCGGATGCTGGGCGGCGCCAGCGCGCCGGTGATCCAGGCCGACCCGAAGGATCGGCGCTTCAAGGACGAAGCGTGGAAAGACAACGAGGTATTCGACTTTATTAAACAATCCTACCTGCTCTCGGCGCGCTATGTGCAGGACGTGGTGACCAATGTCGACGGGCTGGAGCCGGCCACCGCGCAGAAGGTCGATTTCTATTCCCGCCAGTTCATCGACGCGATGAGCCCGAGCAACTTCCTGCTGACCAACCCCGAGGTGCTGCGCAAGACCGCCGAGACCGGTGGCGAGAACCTTATCAAGGGGTTGAACAACCTTTTGTCCGACCTGGAGCGCGGCCGCGGCAAGCTGCGCATCAAGATGACCGATACCGAGGCGTTCCGCATCGGCGACAATATCGCGGTAAGCGAAGGCAAGGTCGTCTACCAGAACGACCTGATGCAGTTGATCCAGTACAGTCCGACCACCGAGCGCGTGCTGAAGCGGCCGCTGCTGATCATCCCGCCGTGGATCAACAAGTTCTACATCCTCGACCTGCGGCCGAAGAACAGCCTGGTGCGCTGGGCGGTCAGCCAGGGGCATACCGTGTTCATGGTGTCCTGGGTCAACCCGGACGAGAAGCTGGCCGAGAAGGGCTTTGACGACTACATGCGCGAGGGCATCCTCGACGCGCTGTCGGCGATCGAGGCGGCGACCGGCGAGGATGCCATCAACGCAATAGGTTACTGCCTGGGCGGCACGCTGCTGAGCGCGACGCTGGCATGGATGGCCGCGCATGATGACGACCGGATCAAATCGGCGACGTTCTTCGTCACCCTGATGGATTTCCGCGAGTCCGGCGAGTTGAACGTGTTCATCGACGAAGAACAGATCAGCATGCTGGAAGACAAGATGAACAAGCGCGGCTATCTCGAAGGCAGCGAGATGGCGGCGACGTTCAACATGCTGCGCGCCAACGATCTT
>DATJEA010000187.1:0-2011 GCA_035497095.1 Acetobacteraceae bacterium
GCTCTCGCCCACCGCCTCCCAGGCCGCCTCGTCCATCGCCTGATCCAGCCCCGGCAGCACCACCAGCCCCCGCTTCATCCCCGCCACCACCCGCAGCAGCCGCGCCACCGCGGCAATCCCGCCGGTGCTGCCGGCCGCCCATACCGGATAGGCCGGCGGCATGGCGGCCCAGGCCTCGGCCTGCGCCCGCAGCAGCGCCACCTGCCGCGCCGCCGGATTGATCAGCCCCTGCTCCTCCAGCCAGCCCGGCCAGGCGCGGGTGACGATATCGAGGAACTGCAAGGTGATCTGCCAATGCTCGGCATGCTCCGCCTCGGCCGCATTGGCCAGCGCCCGCGGCAGATCAAGCTCGGCCCGCTCCGCCTCGTCCATCAGCCGCGCCAGTTCGACCGCCAGCCGCCAGGCGCCATCCGCCGCCACCGCCCCGCCGCGATCGGCCGGCAGCGCCAGGATCAGCCGCGCCAGCTCCGCCAGCCGCCGCGCCGGCGCCACCGCTGGCGGCAGGTCGAGCGCGCCGGCCAGCGCCAGCGGCGCCTCGTCCAGCGCGCCGAGCGCGGTGATGCGCGGCAGCAGCAGCGCCCGCCCGCCGGACGCGCGCAGAAACGCCTCCGCCAGCGCCCGCGCCGCGCGCCTGGTCGGCAGCAGGATCAGCCCCTCGGCCAGATCGCCTTGCGCGGCCTCCAGCCAGCGTTGCGCCAGCGTGTCGAGAAACGGCGCGGTGGCCGGAATGCTGGCCAGATTCATCGGCTTTCCCACCCGTTCAGCACCGCCTGCCGCGCGCCGCCCGGCAGCATGCCGAGCGCGATATCCAGCGCCCCCGCCGGCCGCAGCGCGCCCAGCCGGTCCGGCCATTCCACCAGCACGATGTCCTGCGCCAACTCGTCCCAGCCCAATTCCTCAACGGCTTGCGGCCCCTCCAGCCGCCAGAGGTCGAAATGATGCACCCAGCCGAGCCGCGTCTCGTAGCTCTGCACCAGCGTGAAGCTCGGGCTCGGCACCTCCAGCGCGGCGTCGCCCGACAGCCGGCGCAATATGGCGCGGGCCAGCGCGGTCTTGCCGGCGCCGAGCGGGCCCGAGAGCAGCACCGCATCGCCGGGTTGCAGCCGCAGCGCCACCCAATCACCCAGCACGCGCAACGATTCGAGGTCGGGAAGCGGCACGATCATGGCGGCGATGTTGCCCGATGCCGCCCGGTTTGGCGACCGCATCTTGTGCCGATCGCCGCCGCGGCCTAGTTGGCGGGCATGACGCAGCAAATCACACGAGATGTCGCCATCATCGGCGCCGGCCCGGTCGGCCTGTTCGCCGCCTTCGAACTCGGCATGCTGAAACTCAGCGCCGTGCTGATCGACGCGCTGGCCGAACCGGGCGGGCAATGCACCGCGCTGTATCCGGAAAAACCGATCTACGACATCCCCGCCCACCCGATGATCGAGGCCGGCGAGTTGATCGCGCAACTGGAACGCCAGATCGCGCCGTTCGCCACGCCGCGCCTGCTGGGCCGCCGGGTGGAGAAACTCGAAGGCAGCATCGGCGATTTCACGCTGACCACCGACCACGGCGACACCGTGCGCGCCAAAGCGGTGATCATCGCCGCCGGCGCCGGCGCGTTCGGCCCCAACCGCCCGCCGCTCGACGGGCTGGAGGCGTTCGAGGCCAGTGGCGCGGTGCAGTATTACGTCCGCCACCGCGAGGCGCTGCGCGGCAAGCGGGTGGTGATCGCCGGCGGCGGCGACTCGGCGGTGGACTGGGCGCTGGCGCTGCGCGGCATCGCCGCCAGCATCCATGTGGTGCACCGCCGCGGCAAGTTCCGCGCCGCCCCCGGCACCGCCGAGCAACTCGATGCGGCAGCGGCTCGTGGCGAAGTCGAGATGGTTATACCGTATCAATTGTCTGCGTTATACGGTGCCGAGGGCCGGCTGGAATCGGTCGAGGTGGCCGATATGGACGGCGCAAAAAAGCGGCTTTCGGCCGATATTCTGCTGCCTTTTTTCGGCCTTTCGATGGATCT
>DATJEA010000188.1:0-28042 GCA_035497095.1 Acetobacteraceae bacterium
CCAACCCGGCGGACTTCGCGGGCGGTGTGGCGCCGTCCGGCACGGTGAGCTTTGCCGCCGGCGAGACCAGCCAGACGATCACGGTGAACGTTGCCGGCGACACGCTGGTGGAGGCCGACGAGCAGTTCCAGGTGGTGCTGGGGCGGCCGGTGGGGACCAGCGTGACGACCATTGGCGCCACCGCGACGATCATCAGCGACGACACCACGCTGGCGATCGCGGCGACCGACGCGACCAAGGCGGAGGGCAGCGCTGGCGCGACGCCGTTCGTGTTCACGGTGACGCGGGGCGGCGGGCTGTCCGGGGTGTCGAGCGCCCGGTGGCAGGTGGTGGGCGCGCAGCCGAACTCGGCCAACCCGGCGGACTTCGTCGGCGGCCGGGCGCCGTCCGGCACGGTGAGCTTTGCCGCCGGCGAGAGCAGCCAGACGATCACGGTGGAGGTGGCGGGCGACACGGCGGTGGAGGCGGACGAGCATTTCCGTGTGGTGCTGGGTGCGGCGGTGGGTGCGCAGATCACCACGGTGGGGGCCACGGCGACGATTCTGAACGATGACGGCGTGCCGTCGGCGCTGCGTGGGTCGCTGGCGGCGGTGGGCGGCGGCGATTTCAACGGCGACGGCACCGCGGATGTGCTGCGCCAGGCGCCGGGCGGCGATCTGTTCGTGCTGGATGGCGCCAGCGGGGTGCAGTCGCCGGTGTCGCAGTCGGCGGCCGGATTGTCGTTCGTGGCGGCGGCGGATTTCGACGGCGACGGGCGCAGCGACCTGCTGCTGCAAGGCAGCCAACCACCAGGCAGTGGGGGCGAACTGTACGACTGGACGATGTCGGGCGCGTCGGTGCTGCGGTCGGATCTGGTGACGCTGCTCGGCGATGGCCAGACGGTGGCCGGGACCGCCGATTATACCGGCGACGGGCGGGCCGATATCCTGCTGGCGAACGCCGGCTCCGGCAGTTGGACGCTGCTGGCGATGCATGGCGGCACGGTTGCCGGCAGCACCAACCTGGCCAGCCTGCCGGACGGCTGGCAGGTGGGGTAGCGGGTCACCGGCGCGGCGCCAGCCGCCCGACCCCGAGCAGCAGGGCCGCCGCCACCGCGGCGGCCAGCAGCACCGCGCCGTGGAACCCGGCCAGGAACGCCGCCGGGCCGGGGTCGCCGCGGCGCAGGGTCTGGAACACCAGGATCAGCAGGCTGGCGCCGGCCACCAGCCCGACGCTGCGGCTCAGCATGCCCAGGCTGCCGGCCACGCCGCGGGCGGAGAGCGGCAGCGTGGCGGTGATCACGTCGAAATAGGCAAGCTGGAACACCCCGGCGCCGATGCCCTGCACCAGCATCGCCACCGCCAGCAGCGGCAGCGATGCCTGCTCCCCGAGCAAGCCCAGCAGCGCCAGGCCAAGCGCCGAGGCCAGCGCCCCCGCCGCCACCATCTGCCGGGGTGACACTCGGTTCGCCAGCGCGCCCGCCAGCGGCGCGCCGAGCGCGGTGCCGAGCGGTGACAACGCCAGCAGCAGCCCGGCCACCGGCGTCGACACCGTGGTGAAGCGGGCCAGGTAGAACGGCACCAGCAGCAGCACCGCGAAGCCGGCAAAACTCAGCCCGATGCTGGCCAGCGTGATGAAGCTGAAGCCGCGCAGCCGAAACAGCGCCGGGTCGATGATCGGCGCCACCGCGCCATGCGGCCGCCGCCAATACACCACCAGGCAGGCCGCCCCGATCCCGGCCAGCAGCAGCGGCGTGGCCAGCGGCCGGTGCAGCAGCGCGAGCGCCAGCAGCAGCGTCGCGATGCCGAGCGACAGCAGCGCGGCGCCGCTGCGGTCCAGCGGCTGGCGGTGGTGCTCGGGGCGATCGGCCGGCAGCGCCCAGGCGCAGGCGAAGGCCAGCAGCGCCAGCGGCACCCGCGCCGCATACACCGACGCCCAGCCCCAGCGCGCCACCAGCAGCCCGGCCAGCACCGGCCCCAGCGCGCCGCCCAGCGCCCACATCATCGTGTAGAGCCCCAGCACGCGCGGCCGCATCGCCTCGGGGAAGAGTTGCGTCGCCAGCGCCGGCCCGCAACTCAGCAGCAGCCCGGCGCCGATGCCCTGCGCCACCCGCGCCAGCAGCAGCCAGCCATAGCCCGGCGCCAGCGCGCAGAGCAGCAGCGCCGCCGCACTCCAGGCCGAGCCGAGCAGGAAGATGCGGCGATAGCCGAGCATGTCGCCGAGCCGCCCGAACGCCAGCAGCAGGCTCGACTGCGCCAGCACATACGGGATCACCACCCACTGGATATCGGCGATCGGAATGGCGAAATGCGTGGTGATCGCCGGGAAGGCGACGTTGACCATCGAATCCAGCGGCACCACCAGGGTGCCCAGCCCGACGATCAACAGTCGCAGCAGCGGTGCGCCGTGCATCCCTGCTTGCGGTGTCAGGGCAGCCGGGCGCGGTTGCGTGGCATGCGCAGCAGCTTCCACGGGTCGGGCATCGGGCCGGCCGGGACCTCGATCACCGTCGGCACGCCGGCGGCGAAGGCGCGGGCCAGCGCGGCGCGCAATTCGTCCGGCGAGGTCGCCCGGAGCGCCATGGCGCCGAAACTCTCCACCAGCTTGCCGAAATCCGGGTTGCGCAGATCACTGGCGAACAGCCGGTTGCCATAGGCGTTGGCCTGGGTGCGGCGCACATTGCCGTAGGCGCCGTCATTGACCAGCACCACCACGATCGGCAGCGCGAACTGCACCGCGGTGGCCAGTTCCTGCACATTGAACATGAAGCCGCCATCGCCGGAGAGCGCCACCACCTTGGTGCCGGGGCTGGCCGCCTGCGCCCCCAGCGCGGTCGCCAGCCCCCAGCCGAGGGTGCCCTGGTAGCCCGGCGACAGGAAGCCGCGCGGCCGGTGGATGGGAAAGGTGAGGCGGCTGACATAGCCGAGCTGGGTCAGTTCATCGACCAGTATGCCGTCGCTCGGCAGCACGTCGCGGATCGCCTGCAAGTAACCGATCTGCGGCTCCAGACGCGCCAGCTCGGCGTCGCTGCGCGCGGTCGCCTCGCGCAGCTCCTCGGCGCGGGACGGGCGGGCGGTGTTATGCCGCGGCAACTCGGCCAGCAGCAGGCGCAGCGCCGGCGCCGCATCCGCGACGATACCGATCCGCGGCGCCGCGATGCGGCCGAGTTCCTCGGCGTCGGCGTCGATCCGGATGATCGCCAGCGCGTCGTCCAGCCCCCAGCCCTGCAACTGCGCCTGCAAGCGGGTGCCCACCGCCAGCACCACGTCGGCCGCACCCCACAGCGCGTGGCCGGCATGCAGGTTGACGCTGAGCGGGTTGCGGCTGTCCAGCACGCCACGGCCCATGCGGTGCGAGATGACCGGCGCCTGCAACGCCTCGGCCAGTTCGGTGATCTCGGCGCTGGCGCCCTGCGCCCCTGCGCCGACCACGATCAGCGGAGTGCGGGCGGCGCCGAGCAGCTTCGCCGCGGCGGCAATCGCCTCGCCGTCGATCGCCGCCGGGGTGGCCATCGCCGGGCCGGCCGGCAGCACTACGCTGCCGGGCCTGCCCCAGACGTCGATCGCCCCCTCCAGCGCCACCGGCCGCGGCCGGCCGCTGCGCAGCTGCCGGAACGCCTCGGCGACCAAGGGCGCCGCGTCATGCGGCCCGGTGATGCGGGCGGCGAACTTGGTGAGTTGGCGCATGATCGCCAGCTGGTCGGGGATCTCGTGCAACTGGCCATAGCCGCGGCCGATGCTGGCCGACAGGATCTGCCCGGTCAGCGCCAGCACCGGCGCGTTGCAGGCATAGGCGGTGGACAGCGCCGCGGTGGTGTTGAGGAAGCCGGGGCCGGGCACCACGCTGTAGACCTGCGGCTTGCCGGTCGCCATCGCCGCCCCCAGCGCCATGTAGGCGGCGCCCTGCTCGTGGCGGGTATGGATCGGGCGGATGCGGTCCTGCGCGGTGTGGAAGGCATCGAACAACTGGTCGTTCTGCACGCCCGGCAGGCAATACAGCGTGTCGATGCCGTTCTGCGCCAGCGTCGCCACGGCGGCGTCGGCGGTGGTCATGCGGGCGGGCGCGGCGTCGGTCGGGCGGTCGGTCACTGGTGTCTGCTTCCCTGCTGCTGCCGCTTGGCCGCGGTCATGCGACGCTAGGCGGCGGCGCCGTCGGCCGTCAACGCGCGAGCATCGCGAAGCTGGCCGGTGCCGGGCTGATGGGTTACATTGTCCGCCCCGCGGCCATGCCGGCCGCGCCAGCAGGAGTGCGCCGATGCTCTCGATGTTCCGTTGCGCGCGGCCGGCGGCCGTATTCGTGTTGTCGGCTGGCCTGCTGTGCTGGGGAACCGTGGCCCAGGCCAGGGTGCTGGAGGCCGGCGCCGGCCAGGCCTACAAGCTGCCATCCCAGGCGATCGCCGCGGCGCAGGACGGCGATACCGTGAAAATAGCCGCCGGCACTTACTATGACTGCGCCATCGTGCGCGCCAGCAACCTCACCATCGAGGGCACCGGCCCGGATGGCAGCGCGATCCTGACCGACAAGACCTGCGCCGGAAAGGGCCTGCTGATCACCCAGGGCAATGACATCACCATCCGCAACCTCACCCTGCAACGTGCCCGGGTGCGCGACAATAACGGCGCCGGGATCCGCGCCGAGGGCACCAACCTGACCATCGACAAGGTAAAATTCATCAACAATCAGGACGGCATCCTGACCACCAACAACCCGAACAGCACCATCCTCATCAAAAACAGCGAATTCCTGCGCAACGGCGGCTGCGACAGGTACTGCGCGCACGGCATCTATATCGGCCATGTCAAGCTGCTGCGGGTCGAGCACTCGGTGTTCGCCGAGACCAAGCGGGCGCATCACATCAAGTCGCGCGCGCTGCGCACCGAGGTGATCGGCTGCGACATCCATGACGGGCCTACCGGTACCGCCAGCTATCTGATCGAGGCGCCGAATGGCGGGACGCTGATCGTGCGCGACAACAAGCTGGAAAAAGGCCCGATGGCGGAGAATCACACCGCCGCGATCATGATCGGCTCCGAGGGCGTGGACCAGCCGACCCCGGAAATTCTGGTGGAAAACAATACCTTCCGTAATGACGGGGCGTACAGCACCTTCCTGGTGGCCAACCGCTCGGCGACGCCGGCGACGCTCAAGGGCAACAAGATCAGCGGCCCCGCCAAGCCGCTGCTCGGCGACGGCACGGTGCACTGAGCCGCTGGATCCGGTTCAGTTATATCGCATAACTAGCAGCCCCGTGGCGGTTCAGGCGGCCGGGCTGCTGACCGCCGAGCGGCCGCGCCAGGCGCGCACCACCATCCAGCCGATGGCCGCGATGCCGATCGTGCCGAGCAGCCAGCCGACCCCTTGCGGCCCCAGCCAGCCGGCCAGGAACCAGCCGCCGCCGACGAAGCTGGCCGCCCACAGCCCGGCGGCGACGAAATTCAGCGCGGCGAAGCGCAACCGCGGCATGTCGGTCATGCCGCAAGCCGCCGAGGCGACGTTGCGCACCCCGTAGGCGAACCGGAAGGTCAGCACGAACAGCACGCCAAAGCGTTCAATGAACGACAGCGCCACGTCCAGCCGGCGTTGCGCGCCAGGGAAGCGGCGCACCGCCCGCGGCCCGTAGCGGCGGCCGAGCGCGAACCATAGCTGGTCGCCGAGAAACGAGCCGAACCAGACGCTGAACATCAGCAGCCACGGGTCCACCAGGTCGGTGGCGGCGCCCAGCGCGGCGGCAACCAGAACGAAGGTCTCACCCTCGAAAAACGCCCAGATCGCGGCGACCAGATAGGCGAGGTCACCCCACTCACGCCAGAACTCTGCCAACGCCGGTCCGCCCCCTGCATGCAAGCCATTCTTTCGCACTGTGCCCCAACAAACCGTCGAGGTAACAGTTAATTCGCGGAAGGCCCGCGATGCTGATCGGCGAGGGCAGGAAACAGCGCCCGCAGGCCCTCGGCGGTGGCGGCGCAGCGGCCGCGCTCGGTGATCAGGCCGGTGACCAGCCGCGCCGGCGTCACGTCGAACGCCGGATTGGCGGCGCGGCTGTCCGACGGCGTGAGGCGCAGAGTGCCGACGCTGCCGTCGAGCGCCCGGCCGCTGATCATCGTCACCTCGGTGGCCGGGCGCTGCTCGATCGGGATGTCCGCCAGCCCGTCGCCGATGCTCCAGTCGATCGTGGACGACGGCAGCGCCACCCAGAACGGCACCGCGTTGTCGTGCGCCGCCAGTGCCTTCAGATAGGTGCCGATCTTGTTGGCGACGTCGCCGTTGCGGCTGACCCGGTCGGTGCCGACCAGTACCAGGTCGACCTCGCCACGCTGCATCAGGTGGCCGCCGGCGTTATCGGCGATCACGGTATGGGCGACCCCGTGGCGGCCGAGTTCGTAGGCGGTGAGCAGCGCACCCTGGTTGCGCGGGCGGGTTTCGTCGACCCAGACATGCACCGGCAGGCCAAGGTCATGCGCCATGTAGATCGGCGCCAGCGCGGTGCCCCAGTCCACCGTGGCCAGCCACCCGGCGTTGCAATGGGTCAGGATGTTGATCCGGCGGCCCGGCTTTTCTGCGGCGAGGCCGGCGATCAGCTCCAGGCCGTGGCGGCCGATCGCCTCGCACATCGCCACGTCCTCGTCGGCGATCGCGGCGGCCTCGGCATAGGCCAGCCGCACCCGCTCACCCTCCGGGGCCGGGCGCAGCCGGTCCAGCATGCGCGCGATCGCCCAGCGCAGATTGACCGCGGTGGGGCGGGTTTCGGCCAGCAGCGCCGCCTCGCGCTCCATCGCCGGCGCCGAGGGGTCGGCCCGCAGCGCCAGGCACAGGCCGTAGGCGGCCACCGCGCCGATCAGCGGGGCGCCGCGCACCTGCATGCTGCGAATGGCATGCGCCACCTGCGACGGCTCGGTGAGGCGCAGGATGTCGAGCGCCCAGGGCAATCTGGTCTGGTCGAAGATGCGCACCGACCAGCCATCGGTCTGGTCCACCCAGACGCTGCGATACGGGGTGCCGTCGATTTTCATAAGCGGTCCTTCAAATCCGCTGATGCAGCACGCAGACCAGCGTGAACAGCCGGCGGGCGGTGGCGAAATCGATCGCCACCCGGCCCTTGAGCCGGCGGGCGAGCAATTCGGCGCCCTCATTGTGCAGCCCGCGGCGGCCCATGTCGATCGCCTGGATGCGCGCCTCGCGCCCGTCCTGCACCGCCGTCAGGTAGCTGTCCACCAGCAGTTGATAGTCCTTGATCAGCCGCCGGAACGGCCCCAGCGCCAGCGCCAGGGTGCCAAGCCGGGCATCGTCGTTGCGGCGGATATCGAGCACCAGCCGCCCCTCCTGGATCGACAGATGCAGGCCGAACGGACCGGCGCCGATCTCGGCATCGCGCAGCCCGGCGATGCCGGTGGCGGACGCGATCGGGGCGAAGCGGTTCTCGGCTTCCAGGTCGGCGACCGCCCGGGCGCGGTCGGCCTCCAGCATCGGCGACAGCCGGGTCAGCGCCTCGCCTTCGAGCAGCACCCAGGCCAGGCGCGCCGAGGCATGGGCAATATGCTGGCCGTCCGGATGCGGCTCAGGCATCGCCCCCTAGGCTTTCCGGCTGCATATCGAACAGGTCGAGCTTGACCATCAGGCTCACGACGGCGCCCTTGACCCTTTGCATCAGCCCGAACACCAGCGCCAGGGTGACCGGCAACCAGATCATGGTCTGCAGCCAGATCGGCGGCGCCGCGGCCTGCTCCAGCATCAGCATGCCGAAGATCACGATATGGCCGACGATGAAGATGGTGATGTAGGGCGGCACGTCGTCGGCCCGGATCACCCCGAGCGGGGCATGGCAGGCGCGGCATTGCGGCACCACTTTCAGGAACTTGCCGAAGATATCCCCCTTGCCGCAGCACGGGCAGCGGCCGAGGAAGCCGCGCAGCAGGGTCTCGACCATCGGCGGCGTCGGCCAGGCCGGCGGCTTCGGCGCCCGGTCCGGGGACCAGCGGGTGACGGCTGGGGTGGTGACGAGCGGGACGGATTCGGACATCCGCAGGCCCTCCTGAAGTGGTGGGGCGACAGCCGCCCGCATGGTGCGCTGCAATACTTGATCCCGCGGCGTCTGGCGATCAAGCCTTGCGGATGAGCCGCATTGCTGGGGTGCGGCGGTTCCGCGACCGATTGGCATTGAATGTCGCGGGAAATCGCCGCCAGCTGCTCCGCGATCATGCTGGTCGGCAGGATCTGGCGGATCGGTCGGCACCGCCGCACGGCACCGGATGAATCATGACCAGCTCAGTCTATGGCAGCCGCCAGGCCGGCCCCGGCTTGAGCCGCCGTGCGGAACCGTCCAAGCTTGGCGCCCAGCAGGAGGCAGCGATCATGGGCGTGCTCGACGGCAAAGTGGCGATCATCACCGGGGCGACCAGCGGCATCGGCGCCCGCACCGCCGAGCTGTTCGCCGAAGAGGGCGCCACCGTGGTGCTGGCCGGCCGCCGCGCCGAACTCGGGCACGATATCGCCGCCCGCATCGGCGCCGCCGCCAGCTTCGTGCGGACCGATGTCGCCGACGCCGAACAGGTGCGCGCGCTGATCGAAGGCGCCGCCGCCCGCTTCGGCCGGCTCGACGTGCTGTTCAACAATGCCGGCACCGGCATCCCGCACCGCAGCATCGTCGATCTCGACCTCGGCGAATACGATTCGCTGATGGCGCTGTTGGTGCGCAGCGTCGCGGTGGGGATGAAATACGCCGCCCCGATCATGATCCGCCAGCGCTCCGGCAGCATCATCAACACCGGCAGCGTCGCCGCCTTCCGCGCCGGCGCCGGCTCGCAGACCTATTGCGCCGCCAAGGCCGCGGTGGTGCATTTCTCCCGCGTGGTGGCCGCCGAACTCGGCGAATATGGCGTGCGGGTCAACAGCCTGTCGCCGGGCGCCATCGTCACCGGCATCTTCAGCAAGGGCATCGGCATCGAGGCGGGGGTGGCCGATCGCCAGGCCGAGCTGCTCACCGCGCGCTTCGCCAAGTCGCAGCCGACCCCGCGCGCCGGCATGCCCGACGACATCGCCCGCGGCGCGCTGTATCTGGCCAGCGACGCCTCCAGCTTCGTCAACGGCACCGACCTCTTGATCGACGGCGGCATGATCGCCGGGCCGCGCTTCTCGCAGGCGGTGGCAGCCCGCGGCGAGGTGCAGCAGGCGCTGCGCGAGGATGCCGCCAAGCGCTGACCAGACCGCCCGATTTTCGCAACCGCCCGGAGAACCCGATGACGACGCACCGCTTCCACCCCACGCGCTACTACAACGCCATCGGCACCGCCGAACCCTGCCTGCGGATCGCCGACGGCGACACCGTGGTGACCGACACCATCGACGCCTCCGGGCTGGATGCCCACGAAGCCACCGTGGCCCCGCGGCCGAATCCGATGACCGGGCCGTTCTTCATCGAGGGCGCCGAGCCGGGCGACACGCTGGCGGTGCGGATCGACCGCCTGACCCCGAGCCGGGCCACCGGCTGGACCTACTCGCCGCTGGCCTTCACCGTGCTGGACCCGGCGGCGATCCCGCAGCGGCCGCAGAGCGAGCGTTCAGTGTGGGACATCGATGCCAAGGCCGGCACAGTGCGGTTGCAGCAGACCCCGGGCGGGCTTGAGGGCTTCGCGCCGCCGCTGTCGCCGATGATCGGCTGCTTCGGCGTCGCGCCGGCTGGCGGACAGGCGCTGTCCACCGCCACCAGCGCGCAGAATGGCGGCAACATGGACTATCGGCTATTCGCGCCGGGCACCACCGCCTGGTTCCCGGTCGCGGTGCCGGGGGCGCTGTTCTATCTCGGCGACGGCCATGCCTGCCAGGGCGACGGCGAAATCGTCGGCACCGGCATCGAGACCTCGTTCGAGATGCAGGTGACGTTCCGGGTGCTGAAGCGCACGATCAGCTGGCCGCGCGGCGAAACCGCGAAAGACATCTTCGCCATCGGCAACGCCCGCCCGCTCGATCAGGCGCTGCAACACGCCACCACCGAGATGCTGCGCTGGCTCGGCGAGGATTACGGCCTCGATGCCCGCGCCGCCAGCCACCTGATGGGCCAGGTGGTGCGCTACGATGTCGGCAACGTGTTCAACCCGGCCTACACCGTCGCCTGCCGCATCGCCAAGCGCTGGCTGACCAAGGTGTAGCCGGCCGCCGCGTCGGGCCGGCCGCTCGGCCTGACGCGCCGGCGCCTTCGGTAAGCTTCATGGCGGGTCTGCGTGCGCGGCGTGACGCCGCGGCTTGCCCCGAATTCCGCCACTTGCCGACAACCTCCGACCCACGGCGATCGGTTTGAAAAGAGCGCGCGAAAAAACTTCACCCGCCTTGCAACGCCAGTCGGGCGGAGAGGGCAGAGCCTCCAACCCCAGGGCGCGCAGCGCCGTCCCGAAGTTTTTTTGCTTCTTTTTATTCACAAAGGGAAGACCTTCCTTGCCTCCCTGCGCTGGCCGTCAACGCGCCGCCCGCCGAACGGGGGCTGGGTGCCGGGCCAGGGTCGGGCTAGGCTTGCCGCAGAGGGAGAAATTGCAATGTCGGACGACGTGTTGCTGCTGGATGTGGCGGGGTTGGCGGAACGCTATCGGAGCGGCGCGCTGTCGCCGGTGGAGGTGGCGGGCCTGCATCTGGACCGGCTGGAGCGGCTGGAGCCGGTGCTGAACGCCTTCCAGGTCATCGAGCGTGACGCCGCCCTGCTGCAGGCCCGGCTGTCCGAGGCGCGCTGGCGGGCCGGCGCGCCGCTGGGGCCGCTCGACGGCGTGCCGGCGACGATCAAGGACAATGTGGATGTAATGGGCCTGCCGACCCGGCACGGCTCCACCACCACGCCCGACACCCCGGCGGCCGGCGACGCGCCGGTGGTGGCGCGGCTGCGCGAGGCGGGCGCGGTGTTTCTCGGCAAGACCACGCTGCCGGAATTCGGCTGGAAGGGCATCACCGACAGCACGCTGCGCGGGGCGGCGACGCGCAATCCGTGGAACACCGAACGCTCGCCGGGCGGATCGTCGGGCGGCGCCACCGCGGCGCTGGCGGCCGGCATCGGCACCATCGCGTTCGGCAATGACGGCGGCGGGTCGATCCGGCTGCCGGCGGCGTTCAGCGGCGTGTTCGGCATCAAGCCGCATTTCGGCCGGGTGCCGCATCATGTCGCCGAGGGGCTGTTCGGCACGGTCACGGTGGGCGGGCCGATCACCCGCTCGGTGGCCGACGCGGCGGTGGCGCTGGCGGTGATGGCGCGGCCGGATGCGCGCGACTGGCACGCGCTGCCGCCGCCGCCCGCCGGCTGGCTCGATCATCTGCAACCGCATCTGGCCGGGCTGCGCATCGCCTATGCGCCGAAGCTCGGCGGGGTGGCGCCGGATGCAAAGATGGCGGCGGCGATCGAGGCGGCGGTGGCGGCGCTGCGCCGGGCCGGAGCCACGATCACCGAAGTGGGGCCGGTGTTCGCTGCCCTGAAGCCGCGCTTCGATGCCTATTGGAAGGCGAGTTTCGCCCATAAGCTGCGCCAGATTCCCGAGGCCCGGCGCGACGAACTCGACCCCGGCTACCGGCGGATCGCCGAGGAGGGCATGGCGATCGGACTGGAGGCGGTGCTGGCCGGGCAGGTCGAGCGGGCGCGGCTGCATCGGGAAATCGCCGCATTGTTCGGCGGCTTTGACCTGCTGCTGTCGGCCACCACGCCGCATGCCGCCTCGGCCGCCGACAGCGAATATCACACCCAGGGCTATGACCGCTGGGAGGACGGCGTGCCCTATACCCTGCCGTTCAACCTGAGCGGGCACCCGGCCGCCTCGCTGCCGTGCGGGCTGACCGAGGACGGGCTGCCGGCCGGCTTGCAGGTGGTGGGGCCGGCGCATGGCGAGCGCGGCATATTGGAGGCCTGCGCCGCGATGGAGACGGTGTTCGGCTTCCGGGCGCGGTATCCGGCGCTGCTGGCCGGGTTAGGCAAATAAGGAAGGCAGAATCACAGAAAGACGTGGAGACGAAGAGCAGGAAGGAGCTTTTTTCTCCCTGTCTTCCCATCTCCATGTGAATCCAGCTTCCTGCATTGCGCATGTCCGCAAAGCAGTAAGATCAACATGCAGGCGGGACGGCGGGGAGAAGAAGGCGGAAACAGATCGGCTTGCCTTCCTCTTCGCCTCTACGTCTCTTTGTGAATCTGTTTTGCTTTCTCGCTCACCCGACGGCGGCGACAAACTCGATCTCGACCGGCGTGTTGCGCGGCAGGGCTGCCATGCCGATGGCCGAGCGGGCGTGCCGGCCGGCGTCGCCGAACACCTCGCCGAACAGCATCGAGGCGCCATCGACCACCATCGCCTGATCGTAGAAATCCGGCGCCGAGGACACGAAGCCGACCACTTTGACGATGCGCCGCACCCGGTCCAGCGAGCCGAGCTCGGCGCGCAATGCCGCCAGGCCGTGCAGCGCGCAAAGCCTGGCGCAGGCGCGGCCGGTTTCAATGTCGACGTTATGACCCAGCCGGCCCATCGCCAGCGGCACGTCGCCACGCCAGGGCAGTTGGCCGGAGACCCAGGCGAGGCCGGCCTCCACGACCACTGGGACGTAGGCATACAGCGCCGGGCGGGCGGCGGGGAGGGTGAGGCCGAGTGCTTGCAGGCGGGATTCGTGCGACATCGGCAAAGCCTAGCGTGGTCAGGGCAGGAAGGTAAGGCCTTCTTTTTGTGAACAAAAAGAAGCAAAAAAACTTTTCGATTCATGAGGTCCGCCGCCGGCCTCGACAGCGCCGCTTAAATGGATGAAGTTTTTTTGTGTCTTTGTTTTCAAACAAAGAAGACTTCCTTCTCGCGGAGCGCGCGTATGACCGCCTACACCCAGGCCCATTGGGGCATCTACGAGGTCTCGCCGGACCTGCGGCTGAGCGGCTTCGCCGGCGATCCGGACCCCAGCCCGATCGGGCTGCACCAGCTGGACCCGGCCTTGCAGGCGCTCAGGGTGCGGCGGCCGGCGGTGCGGCGCAGCGTGTTGCAGCGTGGGCCGGGGTCTGCGCCGGAGATGCGTGGGCGGGAGCCGTTCGTCGAGGTGGACTGGGACGAGGCGCTCGACCTGGTGGCCGGCGAACTCGGGCGGGTGCGGGCCGCGCATGGCAACAAGGCGATCTTCGGCGGCAGCTATGGCTGGGGCAGCGCCGGGCGGTTTCATCATGCGCAGAGCCAGGTGCATCGGTTCCTCAACAGCATCGGCGGCTATGTGCGCCATGCCGACACCTACAGCCTCGGCGCCGGGCGGGTGCTGATGCCGCATATCGTCGCCGGCATGGACCAGATCATGAGCAGCGTCACCTCATGGGACGTGATGGCCAAACATACCAGGCTGTTCCTCACTTTCGGCGGCGTGCCGTGGAAGAACACGCAAATCTCCAGCGGCGGGGCAGGCGATCACCGGGTGGCCGGCGGATTGCGGGCGATGGCCGAGGCCGGCGTGCGGTTCGTCAATGTGAGCCCGGTGGCCGATAATCTGGAGACCGGCGGCGCGGTGGAGTGGGTGCCGATCCGGCCGAACACCGATGCCGCGATGCTGCTGGCGATGTGCCAGACGCTGCTCGCCGAGGGGCTGCTGGACCGGGCGTTCCTCGGCCGCTGCTGCTCCGGGTTCGCCACCGTGGAGGCGTATCTGTCGGGCGCCGCGGATGGCGTGGTGAAGTCGCCCGCCTGGGCCTCGGCGATCTGCGGCGTGCCGGCGGAGGTGATCGCGCAACTGGCGCGCGACGCCGCGGCCAGCCGCACCATGCTGAACGTCACCTGGTCGCTGCAGCGCTCCGAGCATGGCGAGCAGCCATACTGGGCGGTGGTGACGCTGGCCGGCATGCTGGGCCAGATCGGGCTGCCGGGCGGCGGGTTCGCGATCGGCTACGGCGCCACCAACAAGGAGGGCAGCCCGCAGGTGGCGCTGCCGGGGCCGACCTTGCCGCAGGGGCGCAACGCGGTGGCCGAATTCATCCCGGTGGCGCGGATTTCCGACATGCTGCTGCATCCGGGCGAGCGGTTTGCCTATAACGGCGGCGAATACAGCTACCCCGATATCCGGCTGGTGTATTGGGCCGGCGGCAACCCGTTCCATCACCACCAGGACCTGAACCGGCTGATGCGCGCCTGGCAGAAGCCGGAGACGGTGGTGGTGCATGAGCAATACTGGACCGCGACCGCCAAGTTCGCCGACGTGGTGCTGCCGGCGACCATCATGCTGGAGCGCGACGATATCGGCTACGCCACCCGCGAGGGCTTCCTGGTGGCGATGCGCCAGGCGATGCCGCCGACCGGCGAGGCGCGCAACGATTTCGCGATCTTCTCGGCGCTGGCGGCGCGGCTGGGCGCCGAGGCGGGCTACACCGAGGGGCGCAGCGAGGCCGCCTGGATCGAGCATCTTTATGCCGATTGCCGGGCAAAAGCTGCCGCAATGGGGGTAAAACTGCCCGATTTCGCGACATTCTGGCGGCAGGGCATCATCGATCTGTCGGCCCACGCCGCGCCGGTGGTGATGCTGGAGGCGTTCCGCGCCGATCCCGCGGCGCATCCGCTCAACACCGAAAGCGGGCTGATCGTGCTGGGCTCGGAGCGGATCGCCGGCTTCGGGTTGGCCGATTGCCCCGGCCATGCCGCCTGGCTGCCACCGACCGAGTGGCTGGGCGCGGTGGGCGACTATCCGCTGCACCTGCTGTCCGACCAGCCGGCCCGGCGGCTGCACAGCCAGCTCGACGCCAGCCCGCACAGCATGGCAGGCAAGGTGGCCGGCCGCGAGCCGATCTACCTGAACCCAGCGGACGCGGCGGCGCGCGGCATTGCCGATGGCGATCTGGTGGAGGTGTTCAACGGCCGGGGCCGCACGCTGGCCGGCGCGATCGTGAGCGCGGCGCTGATGCCGGGGGTGGCGCGGCTGGCCACCGGCGCCTGGTTCGACCATGACTGGCAGACCGGCATCGAAAGGCACGGCAACCCGAACACGCTGACCCGCGACCTGGGGGCCTCCGGGTTGTCGCAGGGCTGTACCGCGCAGACCTGCCTGGTCGAGGTCCGCCGCGCCGACGGGCCGGCGCCGGCGGTGACGGCGCATCGTCTGCCGGAGCTGGTGGGGCGGTAGGCCGAGCCATCGGTCACGACCATGGACATCCGGGTGAATGATCCCGATGCTGGGCGGCTCTGCGCCGGAAGCGGCGTTGGCGTCCTGGCGGAAGCACCGATCGCCGGCCGACTGCCGCGACATGGAAGGAGGCGGTATTGGGGAGCACCCCGTCATTGTACGACCATGCCGTCGCGCTTGACATCGACGCCGCTGGCAAAACGGCCCTGCTTGGCGCGCTGGCCGCCGAGGTCGCGCAACGGCTGGGGCGCGCGGAGGATGAGATCCTCGGCGTGTTGCAGGACCGCGAGCGGCTGGGCTCGACCGCGCTCGGCCGGGGCGTCGCATTGCCGCACGCCCAGCTCGGCCAGCTGGCGCATCCGGCGCTGAGCTTCGCGCGGCTGCGGCGGCCGATCGATTTCGGCGCCAGGGACGGCGAGCCGGTCGACCTGGTGTTGCTGGTGCTGTGGCCGGCCGACTCGCCGCAGGATTTTCTGCCCGCGCTGGCGGAAATCTGCCGCGTGCTGCGCGAGCCGAAGCTGCTGCGGCAGTTGCGCGGCGCGGCCTCCGCCGGGCAGGCGCTGGCGCTGCTGCGCGCGGCCGGCTGCGATGCTCCGGGCGGCAGTCAGACCCCCGGGACCGATGCCCGATGACATGCTGCTGATCGCCGCCATCGCGCTGCTGTTTACCGGCGCCCTGGTCGCCGGATTGCTGCCGGCCAATGCGCGCAACGCCGAGGCGTGGCTCGCCGGGGTGATCGCCCTGATTGGCCTTGGCCTGATGCTGAGCTTCTGGCCGGCGGTGGCGCATGGCGGCGTGGTGCGCCATGAGATTGCCTGGCTGCCCACGCTCGGGCTCAACCTGGTGCTGCGGCTCGATGGGTTCGCGTGGATGTTCGCGGTGCTGGTGACCGGCATCGGGTTCCTGGTCGTGCTCTATGCCCGCTATTACATGTCGCCGGACGATCCGGTGCCGCGATTTTTCGCGTTCTTCCTTGCCTTCATGGGCTCGATGCTCGGCCTGGTGCTGTCGGGCAATTTGATCCAGCTGGTGTTCTTCTGGGAACTGACCAGCCTGTTCTCGTTCCTCTTGATCGGCTACTGGCACCATACCGCGGCGGCGCGCGACGGGGCGCGCATGGCGCTGACCATCACCACGCTGGGCGGCCTGTGCCTGCTGGCCGGGGTGCTGGTGCTGGGCCATATCGTCGGCAGTTATGACCTCGACATCGTGCTGGCATCGGGCGACCGCATCCGCGCCGACCCGCTCTATCTGCCGGCGCTGATCCTGGTGCTGCTCGGCGCGCTGACCAAGAGCGCGCAGTTTCCGTTCCAGTTCTGGCTGCCGAACGCGATGGCGGCGCCGACCCCGGTCTCGGCCTATCTGCATTCGGCGACGCTGGTGAAAGCCGGCGTGTTCCTGCTGGCGCGGCTGTGGCCGGTGCTGGCCGGCACCGACGCCTGGTTCTGGATCGTCGGAACCACCGGCCTGATCACCTTGCTGCTGGGCGCCTATGTCGCGATCTTCCAGAACGATCTCAAGGGCCTGCTGGCCTATTCGACGATCAGCCATCTGGGGCTGATCACGCTGCTGCTCGGCCTCAACAGCCGGCTGGCGACCGTTGCCGCCATCTTCCACATGCTGAACCACGCGATCTTCAAGGCGTCGCTGTTCATGGCCGCCGGCGCCATCGACCACGAGACCGGCACGCGCGATATCAGGCGGCTGAGCGGGCTGCGCCAATCGATGCCGATCACCGCCGCACTCGCCGTGGTTGCGGCGGCGGCGATGGCCGGGGTGCCGCTGGTCAACGGTTTCCTCTCCAAGGAGATGTTCTTCGCCGAATCGCTGACCGCGCCGGCGCCGCTGCCGCCGTTCGAGGGTATGCTGCCGGTGGCGGCGACCTTGGCCGGGGTGTTCAGCGTCGCCTATTCGCTGCGTTTCATCTGCGGCGTGTTCCTCGGCCCGGCGCCGGTGGGCCTGCCGCGCCAGCCGCATGAGCCGCCGCGGCTGATGCGGTTTCCGGTGGAGTTGCTGGTGCTGGCCTGCCTCGCGGTCGGCATTTTCCCGGCGATCACCGTCGGGCCGCTGCTGGCGGCGGCGGCGGCGGCGGTGCTTGGCGCCGCCACTCCGGCCTACAGCCTGGCGGTCTGGCATGGCTTCACGCTGCCGCTGCTGATGAGCACGGTCGCGCTGGCCGGCGGGGTCGTGCTGTATTTGCTGCTGCGGCGGCATCTGGGCGGTGAGGCCGAGGGCGCGCCGCTGCTGCGCCGGTTCGAGGGGCGGCGGCTGTTCGAGCGGGCGATGGTGCTGCTGTCGTGGCGGATTGCCAGTTCGCTGCACGGGCTGATGGGCACCTTCCGGTTGCAACCGCAACTGCGCCTGGTGGTGCTGGCGGCGCTGGCGGCGGCGTTCTGGCCGGTCTACCGGCAGGGTTGGCCGGCGGCGTGGCCGGATTTGGCCGGCCTCGATCCGGTGATCGTGGTGCTCTGGGCGGTGGGCGGTGCGACCGCCATCGCCGCCGCCTGGCAGGCCAAATACCATCGGTTCACCGCGCTGATCCTGGTCGGCGGCGCCGGGCTGGCCACCTGTGTCACCTTCGTCTGGTTCTCCGCGCCCGACCTCGCGCTGACCCAGTTGCTGGTGGAGACGGTGACCGCGATCCTGATCCTGCTCGGCCTGCGCTGGCTGCCGAAGCGGGTCAAGGGCGCCGAGCCGGCCGGGGCGGCGGCCGGCATGCGGCGCCTGGGCGACCTGGCGATCGCGGTTGCCGCCGGCAGCGGCCTCGCGCTGCTGGCCTACGCGGCGATGAGCCGCCCGGCGCCGGACGCGATTTCCCGCTACTTCCTCGAACGCGCCTATACCGAAGGTGGCGGCACCAATGTGGTCAACGTCATCCTTGTCGATTTCCGCGGCTTCGACACGCTGGGCGAGATCACCGTGCTGGGCGTGGTGGCGCTCACCGTGTTCGCGCTGCTGCGCCGCTTCCGGCCGCCGCCGGAGAGCCTCGATCGGCCGGAGCAGCAGCGCATCCAAGGCGCCTACGACGCCGCCCGGCCCGATCGTGCGGTCGGTGACACCGCCGCCGATGCGATGCTGGTTCCGGCGACGCTGATGCGGCTGCTGTTCCCGGTGATCGGGCTGTTCGCGATCTTCCTGCTGCTGCGCGGCCACGACCAGCCCGGCGGCGGCTTCGCGGCCGGACTCACCATGTCGATCGCGGTGATCCTGCAATACATGGCCGGCGGCACACGCTGGGCGGAGGCGCGCCTCAGGGTCCGCCCGCTGCGCTGGCTGGGGGCCGGGCTGCTGCTGGCGGCCGGCACCGGGGGTGCTGCGTTGCTGTTCGGCCGGCCGTTCCTGACCTCGTATTTCAGCTATCTGCATCTGCCCGGCATCGGCGCGGTGCCGCTGGCCAGCGCGCTGCTGTTCGATCTGGGCGTGTTCCTGCTGGTGGTCGGCGCCACCGCGCTGATGCTGGTGGCGCTGGCGCATCAGTCGATCCGCAGCCACCAGGCGCCGCGCCGCGCCGATCCTGGTGCCGCGAAGGTGGGGGAGGGCTGATGGAACTGGTCATTGCGCTGGCGATCGGGGTGCTGAGCGGGTCGGGCGTGTGGCTGCTGCTGCGGCCGCGCAGCTATCAGGTGATCATCGGCCTCGGCCTGGTTTCCTCGGCGGTCAATCTGTTCATCTTCGGCATGGGGCGGCTGCGCGTCGGCGTGGCGCCGGTGCTGGCGCCGGGCGCCGACCCCACGCAGTATGCCGATCCGCTGCCGCAGGCGCTGGTGCTGACCGCGATCGTGATCGGCTTCGCCACCACCGCGCTGTTTCTGGTGGTGCTGCTGGCGGCGCGCGGCCTCACCGGCACCGACCACGTCGACGGCAGGGAGCATGACCCTTGAGCGGCTGGGTGGGCCAGTTGATGATCCTGCCCATCCTGCTGCCGCTGCTGGCGGGGGCGGCGATGGTGCTGCTCGGCGAGCAGCGGCGCCGGGTGAAGGCGGCGCTCGGCGTCGCCTCGGTGCTGGCGGTGCTCGGCGTGGCGGTGCTGCTGCTCTGGCGGGCCGACGCGGTAGACGGCATGGCCGGCATCTACCGGCTCGGTGACTGGCCGGCGCCGTTCGGCATTGTGCTGGTGGTGGACCGGCTTTCGGCGATGATGGTGCTGCTCGCCAGCATTCTGGCGCTCGCCGCGCTGGTGTTCTCGCTGGCCAACTGGCACCGCGCCGGGCCGCATTTCCATCCGCTGTTCCAGTTCCTGCTGATGGGATTGAACGGCGCGTTCCTGACCGGCGACGTGTTCAACCTGTTCGTGTTTTTCGAAATCCTGCTGGCGGCCTCCTACGGGCTGGCGCTGTATGGCGCCGGCATCGCGCGGATTCGGGCCGGGCTGCACTATATCGCCGTCAACCTCTCCGCCTCGCTGCTGTTCCTGATCGGCGCCGGGCTGCTGTATGGCGCCGCCGGCACGCTCAACATGGCCGATCTGGCCGCCCGGCTGCCGATGCTGACCGGGAGCGACCGGGCGCTGTTCGAGGCCGGGGCGGCGATCCTCGGCACCGCGTTCCTGGTCAAGGCCGGGATGTGGCCGCTCGGCTTCTGGCTGGCGCCGACCTACGCCGTGGCCAGCCCGCCGGCCGCGGCGATCTTCGCGATCATGAGCAAGGTCGGGGTCTACGCCGTGCTGCGGCTCTGGCTGCTGCTGTTCGGCGCCGAGCACGGCAGCGCGATGGCGTTCGGCGCCGACTGGCTGCTGTTCGGCGGCATCGTCACGGTCGGCTTCGGCGCCATCGGCGTGCTGGCGACGCAGGACATGGGGCATCTGGCGGGGTCCAGCATTCTGGTCTCCTCGGGCACGCTGCTGGCGGCGATCGGCGTCGGGCAGGTGGGTGTGACGGCGGGGGCGCTGTTCTATCTGGTCAGTTCCACCCTGGCGATCTGCGCATTCTTTCTGTTGATCGAACTGGTCGAACGCGATCGCGAGGCGAGCGCCGATGTGCTGGCGGTGACGCTGGAGGCATTCGGCGAGGGCGAGGCGCCGCCGGACGCGGCCGATCCGGTCGGCACCGCGACCCCGGTCGCGATGGCGATGCTGGGCATCAGCTTCGTGTGCTGCGCGCTGCTGCTCGCCGGGCTGCCGCCGCTGTCGGGGTTCATCGCCAAGTTCGCCGTGCTCACCGCGCTGCTCAATCCCGTCGGGGCCGCTGCCGGCGGCGCGGTGCCGGCCGGCTCCTGGGCACTGCTGGCGGTGGTCATCTTCTCGGGGTTCACCGCGATCGTGGCGATGACGCGGGCCGGCATAAGGGTGCTGTGGTCGCCGCTTGACCGCAGCGTGCCAGAGGTGCGCGGCGCCGAGATCGCGCCGATCGCGCTGCTGCTGCTGCTGTGCCTCGGGCTCACGGTGCAGGCCGGGCCGGTGATGCGCTATATGCAGGATGCCGCCGTGTCGCTGTACACGCCGCTCGACTATGTCCGCAGTGTGTTGCCGGCGGCGGTCGGCACGGCAAGGCCGGGCGGGGGCGGGGCATGACAGGGTGGTTGCCGTTTCCGCTGCTGTCGGCCGCGCTGCTGGCCGTCTGGCTGCTGCTGGTGCAGAGCCTCGGCCTGGGCTCGGTGCTGCTCGGCGCCGTGCTGGCGATCGCCGGCGGCCACGCGCTGGCGGCGTTGCAACCGCCCGGGGCCAGGGTCCGGCGGCCGGGGGTCATGCTGCGGCTGGTCCTCCTGGTGCTCGGCGACATCGCCCGCTCCAACCTCGCGGTGGCGCGGATCGTCCTCCGTCTGGGGCGCCGCGGCCGGCGGGCGGGGTTCGTGCGGATTCCGCTCGAGCTGCGCGACCGCTACGGGCTGGCGGCGCTGGCCTGCATCATCACCGCGACGCCAGGCACGATCTGGGTCGAGTTCGATTCGGCCGCCGGCGCGGTGCTGATCCATGTGCTCGACCTGATCGACGAAGAGGCCTGGGTGCGGACGATCAAGCAGCGTTACGAACGGCCGTTGATGGAGATCTTCGAATGAGCGCGACATTGCTGATCTGGTCGGTCACGCTGGCGCAGCTTCTGCTGGCGCTGGCGCTGGCGTGCGGCTGCCTGCGCATGCTGCGCGGGCCGGACGCGCGGGATCGACTGCTCGGGTTCGATGCCGTCTCGGTCAATGCCATGCTGCTGCTGCTGGTGTTCGGCATCCGCACCGGCTCCGCGCTGTATTTCGAGATGGCGCTGGTGATCGCGCTGCTCGGGTTCGTCGGCACCGCCGCCTTCGCGCGGTTCCTGATGCGTGGCGAGGTGATCGAATGATGCACGCAGCCGAACTGCCGGCCTGGGCCGCGCTGCTGACCGCGCTGCTGCTGCTGAGCGGCGCCGGGCTGGCGCTGATCGGCTCGCTGGGCCTGTTGCGGCTGGAGAGTTTCTACGCCCGGGTGCATGCGCCGACGCTGGGCACCACGCTGGGCCTGGCCTGCATCCTGGCCGCCTCGATGCTGTATTTCTCGATGCTGCAGGCGCGCCCGGTGCTGCATGAACTGCTGATCGCCGGCTTCGTCACCATCACCACGCCGGTCAGCCTGATGCTGCTGGCGCGGGCGGCGCTGTATCGTGACCGTCGCGCCGGCAGCACGGAGGTGCCGATGCCGGTGTTGCCGCGCGATGCCGAGGCGGCGCTCGGCCAGTGGCGCGCACCCGACGGCGGCTGAGCCCGCTGCCGCGTCACCCGGCTTCGCGTGGCTCGCGCAGGATCATCGCGTCGCAGGGCAGCGCCGCCAGGATGCGGCCGGCGGTGCTGCCGATCAGCATGGCGAGCACGCCGCCGCGGCCGCTGCTGCCCAGCACCACGAGGTCGGCGCCGGTCTGTTGCGCGTAGTCGTTAAGCTCGGCGGCCGGCGTGCCGTATTCGACCTGCGTCCGGATCAGCGGCCGCACCGCCGCCGGGATGTCGGCCGCGGCGAGGAACGCCGTGCCGCGATCGGTGGCGGATTGGCGGAAGCTGTCGTGCTGGCGCTCGACGTCGATCAGGCCGCCGTAAAGGATATCGTAGGCATGGAACAGCGTGAAACTGGCCTCCGGGAACAGCCGGACGGCGGTTTCCAGCGCGCGGCGCGCGGCGTCGGAAAAATCGGTTGCCACCACGACGTGGCGATAGCCGCCGTGCACCCGGTTCTTGACCACCAGCACCGGGGTATCGGCCTGGCGAACCAGCCGTTCCACGGTGGTGCCCAGCACGAAGCGGCCGAAGGTCTCGTCGCGCGCGATGCCGGTGACGATCAGGCCGCAGCCTTGCTGTGCGGCGATCTGTGCGATCACCTCGGCCGGATCGCCTTCCTTGACCAGAACCGTCATATGCACGCCGGTATCGCGCATCTCGGCGCGCAACTGGCGCCGGGCGATGAAGGCGGGATCGGCGGGGCGGCGCCAGGCAGGCAGGTCCCAGCGGCGGCGCGCCTCGATCATCTCGGCAGTCTGCTCCAGCACGTGCAGTGCGACGATCCTGGTCCGCCATTGCCGGGCCAGTTGGACCACGCGATCCAGCGCCCGGTCGCAACGGAAGCTCAGATCCGTCGCCAGCAGAATTCCGGGCTGCGATCCGCCGGTCCGCTTCGTCGCCGTCATCGGCCACCTCCTGCTGCCTCACATGGCCCTGATCCTGATGGAGTGGTCAAGCGGAGATCATCGGATCGTCGGGGGCGGGGGTTGGGCGGCGTAGAGCAGCAACATCACGGCCAGCCGAGAGCCGGAACCAGCCTGATTGACAGCCCAAACAGCCTTCCACATGGTACGCAGGCATTCGGACGCGGGCCGACACGGCGGGCCGGCCTGCCTCGATATGCGCCACCGTCGAGGCTGCCTGGATGACCCGTTTTTCGCTCGCCGCGCTGATCCGCCAGGCGTTCACCGGCAATACCGGCTGGACCGCGCAATGGCGCGCCGCCGAGCCCGCCGCCGCCTATGACGCGATCATCGTCGGCGCCGGCGGGCATGGTCTGGCCACCGCGTATTACCTGGCCAGCGAGCATGGCATGCGCCGTGTCGCGGTGCTGGAGAAGGGCTGGCTGGGTGGCGGCAATACCGGGCGCAACACCACCATTCTGCGCTCCAATTACCTGTGGCCGGAGAGCCAGGCGCTGTACGAGCATGCGCTGAAGCTGTGGAAGGGGCTGTCGCGGGCGTTGAACTACAACGTGATGTATTCACCGCGCGGCGTGATGGTTCTGGCGCATAACCATCACGATGTGCAGGTGGCCCGCCGCCATGTGCATGCCAATCGGCTGACCGGCATCGACAACGAGTGGCTGACGCCGCCGCAGGTGAAGGCGTTCTGCCCGCTGCTCAACACGTCGAGCAATATCCGCTACCCGATCCTCGGCGCGGCACTGCAACGCCGTGGCGGCACCGCCCGGCACGACGCGGTGGCCTGGGGATTTGCCCGCGCCGCCAGCGCCTTGGGGGTCGATATCGTCGAGAACTGCGAGGTCACCGGCATCACCCGCGATGGTTCCGGCGCGGTCTCCGGCGTCGAGACCACCCGCGGCGCGATCCGCGCAGCGCGGGTCGGCGTGGTCGCGGCCGGGCATACCAGCGTGCTGATGGCGATGGCCGGGGTGCGGATGCCGCTGGAGAGCTATCCGTTGCAGGCGCTGGTCTCGGAACCGGTCAAGCCGGCGATGCCCTGCGTGGTGATGTCCAACACCATCCACGCCTATATGTCGCAGTCCGACAAGGGCGAGATGGTGATCGGCGCCGGCACCGATGCGTATAACTCTTACAGCCAGACCGGCGGGCTGCATATCAGCGCCCACACGCTGGAGGCGATCTGCGAGCTGTTCCCCACGCTGCGGCGGCTGCGCATGCTGCGCAACTGGGGCGGCATCGTCGATGTGACGCCGGATCGCTCGCCGATCATCGGCACCACGCCGGTGCCGGGGCTGTTCGTCAATTGCGGCTGGGGCACCGGCGGCTTCAAGGCAACGCCCGGCTCCGGGCATGTGTTCGCCCATACCGTGGCCACCGGAGTGCCGCACCGGCTCAATGCGCCGTTCACGCTGGACCGCTTCACCACCGGCCGGCTGATCGACGAAGCCGCCGCCGCCGCCGTGGCGCATTAGGGGAGGCCGCCGCGATGCTGCTGATCCGCTGCCCGATCTGCGCGATGGAGCGGCCCGAGAGCGAGTTCCACCACGCCGGCGCCGCCCATGTCGATCGCCCGGCCGACCCGGCCGCCGTCAGCGACGCCGACTGGGCCGCGTTCCTGTATCTGCGCGACAATCCGAAGGGGGTCATCGCCGAGCGCTGGCGGCATGTGCATGGCTGCGGCCGGTTCTTCAACGCGCTGCGCCATACCGTCAGCGACCGGCTGCTGGCCACCTATCCGTGCGGCACCGGGCGGCCCGGGATGACCGCATGAGCAGGTTTCGCCTGCCCGAGGGTGGCCGGATCGATCGCAGCCGCACGCTGAATTTCCGCTTCGACGGCCGGGCGTTCAGCGGTCATCCCGGCGACACCCTGGCCTCGGCGCTGCTGGCCAATGGCGTGCATCTGATGGGCCGGTCGTTCAAATACCACCGCCCGCGCGGCCCGATCTCGATTGGCGCCGAGGAGCCCAACGCGCTGGTCGCCATCGGCAGCGGCGCCCGCCACACGCCCAACCTGCGCGCCACCCAGGTGGAGCTGTATGACGGGCTGCTGGCGACCAGCCAGAACCGCTTCCCGTCGCTGGCCTTCGACCTCGGCGCGGCCAGCGGGCTGGTGTCGCCGCTGCTCGGCGCCGGCTTCTACTACAAGACCTTCTTTGGGCCGGGGAACGCCTGGCACCGGCTGTATGAGCCGGCGATCCGCCGTGCCGCCGGCCTCGGCACCGTGCCGAGCCTGCCCGATCCGGACGTCTACACGCAGCGCCACGCGCATTGCGAGGTGCTGGTGGTTGGCGCCGGTGCCGCCGGGCTGGCGGCGGCGCTGGCGGCCTCCGAGTGCGGCCAGCGGGTGATACTGGTCGACGAGCAGGCGGAATGCGGTGGCTTCCTGCTGGCCGAGCCGAACGCCGGCATCGAGGGTCTGCCGGCTGGCCAATGGCTGGTCCGGACGCTCGCCGCACTCCAGGCGCGGGACAATGTGACCATCCTGCCGCGCACCACCGCGTTCGGCTATTTCGCGCAGAACTATGTCGGCCTCGCCCAGCGGCTGACCGACCACCTCGCCGCGCCGCCGCCCGGCCTGGCGCGCGAGCGGCTGTGGAAAGTGCGGGCCGGCCGCGTGGTGCTGGCCGCCGGCGCGATCGAGCGGCCGCTGGTGTTTGCCGGCAATGACCGGCCCGGCATCATGCTGGCCGGCGCCGGCCGCGCACTGGTCAACCGCTGGGCGGTGAGGCCGGGCCGCCGGGTGGTGATCGCCGGCGCCGACGACGCGATGTATGCCGCGGCGCGCGACCTCGCCGCCGCCGGGGTGGAGATCGCCGCCATCGCCGATCTCCGCCCGCAGGCCGGCTGCGACACCGCCGGCCTGCCGGTCCGCCCGGCCACCGCGATCACCGGCAGCGTCGGCCGTCTGCGCGTTGCCGCCGCCGATCTGCGCCCGACCGCCGGCGGCAACACCGAGCGGATTGCCTGCGACCTGGTGCTGATGGCCGGCGGCTGGACACCGTCGCTGCATCTGTTCTCCCAGGCGCGCGGCAAGCTCAGCTTCGATGCCGAGCGCCAGATGTATCTGCCCGGCGAGGCACCGGATGGCCTGGCCTCGGCCGGCGCCTGTCGTGGCCTGTCCGGCCTGGCCGCCTGCCTCGCCGACGGCTACGCGGCCGGCGACGGCCGCCGCCTCAGTGTCGCGGTCAGCGGCGAGATCATCCCCGATGGCGGTATCACCGGCCTGCTCCCCGGCTCCTCGGCGCAGAAGGCGTTCGTCGACTTGCAGAACGACGTGCAGGCCAGCGACATCACCCAGGCGGTGCGCGAGGGCTTCCGTTCGATCGAGCATGTCAAGCGCTACACCACCACCGGCATGGCGACCGACCAGGGCAAGACTTCCAACATCAACGCGCTGGCGATCGCCGCCAGCGCGCTGGGCCGCAGCATGCCGCAGGTCGGGCTGACCACTTTCCGCATGCCGTACACGCCGACCAGCTTCGGAGCCTTCGCCGGCCTCGCCCGCGGCGATCTGTTCGAGCCGGTGCGGCACACCCCGACGCACGCCTGGGCCGCGGCGCGCGGCGCGGTGTTCGAGCCGGTCGGGCAGTGGCAGCGTGCCCACCATTTCCCGCATCCCGGTGAAAGCGAGGCCGACGCCGTGGCCCGCGAGTGCCGCGCGGTGCGCCAGCGCGCCGGGCTGTTCGACGGCTCGACGCTGGGCAAGATCGAGGTGGTCGGCCCGGATGCGGCGCGGTTCCTGGAGCGCATGTATACCAATAGCTGGGCCAGACTCGCCCCCGGCCGCTGCCGCTACGGGGTGATGCTGAGCGAGGCCGGCTTCATGCTGGATGACGGGGTGATCGGCCGCCTGGCGCCGGATCGCTTCCATGTCACCACCACCTCATCCGGCGCCGCCGCGGTACTGAACCACATGGAGGACTATCTGCAGACCGAGTTCACCGATCTGCGCTGCTGGCTGGTCTCGGTGACCGAGCAATGGGCGGTGATCGCCGTGCAGGGGCCGCGCTCCCGCGACATCGTGGCGCCGCTGACCGAGGGCGTGGATTTTTCCACATTTCCGCATATGAGCGTGGCGCTGTGCCGCGTCGCCGGCGTCCCGGCCCGGCTGTTCCGGGTCAGCTTCACCGGCGAACTCGGCTTCGAGATCAACGTCCCCTCGGGTCACGGCCAGGCAGTGTGGGAAGCGGTGTGGCGGGCCGGTCAGCCGCACGGCCTGGAACCGTACGGCACCGAGGCGATGCACGTGCTGCGTGCCGAGAAGGGCTACATCGTGGTCGGCCAGGACAGCGACGGCACGCAGACCCCGGACGATCTCGGGCTCGGCTGGACGATCGGCAAGAGCAAGCCGGACTTCGTCGGCAAGCGCTCGCTGACCCGGCCGGACATGCTGGCCGCCGACCGGCCGCAACTGGTCGGCCTGCTCACCGAGAACCCGGCGGCGGTGCTGGAGGAAGGCCTGCAACTGGTCGATACCCCGCACCCCGGCCCCGGCACACCCTCGATCGGCCACGTCACCTCGGCCTACCCCTCCGCCACGCTGGGCCGCACCATCGCCATCGGTCTGCTGCGTGGGGGGCGCGGGCGGATCGGCCAGACCGTGTATATCGCGCTGCCGCACGGCGCCGCCACCGCGAGGGTATGCAAGCCGGTGTTCTACGACCCGGAGGGAGTGCTGCTGGATGGTTGAACTGATCGCCCACGACCCCGGCAGCCGCCACATCCTGCGCGGCCCGGCCGGCGGCACCATGCTGGACGGGGTGATGTTGCCGGCACAACCCTGCCGCGCCGCCGAGCATGGCCCTCGCGCGGCGCTGTGGCTCGGGCCGGACGAATGGCTGCTGCTCGGCTTCGGCGCGCCGGAGACTGAGTTCGCGCTGATCGACATCACTCACCGCCAACTCGGCTTCCGGTTGGACGGCGACGAGGCCGCAACCCTGCTCGCCGCCGGCGTGCCGCTCGATCTCGCCGAAACGGCGTTTCCGGTCGGCATGTGCACGCGCACCTTGTTCGAGAAGGCCGAGATCACCCTGTGGCGACGTGGCGCCCAGGCCTGGCAGATCGAGATCGCACGCTCGTTCGCGCCGTATCTGCGGGAGATGGCGGCGGCGATCGTCGCGGCGGGTGTGCTACTGGATTTTGTCATTGACGATGGGGGGTTACGCTGAATCGATGGAGGCTTCACTGGTTGGGGTCGATTTGGTGTCTGGGAAGCAGAGTGCGGTCAAGAGATAGATCGTCAGGCTGAGTGGTGAGGAACGCGAACACCTGCAAACGACGATCCGGAGCGGCAAGCATTCGGCGCGCAAGCTGCTGCGGGCGCGGATCCTGCTGAAAGCCGACGCCTCGGAGGCCGGCGATGCATGGACCGACGAT
>DATJEA010000189.1:0-3937 GCA_035497095.1 Acetobacteraceae bacterium
TTTTTTTGCCGACCCGTCGCAGCAGCCCGTAATGGTGCGCCCGGCCTTCCACGCCAGCGTCGCGCCACCGTTGTTTGTGCCAGCGCCGAGTTACCGAGAGTTGATCCGTGACAACTTATCGCTGCAGGAGCAGGCGGATTACCCTTATCTGCTGAACTGGCAGAGCAAATTCGACTATGTTCTGGTGATGCACGCTGGCGGCATGCCCAACCCAGCTCACTTCCTGCCTGACCGGCTAAGCTTGCTGACGATGACGGATATCGCGGCGCTATTCCAAGTGCATCCGCTCTCGGGTGCGGTCCAATCGCGCTGACATCGCACCAACGCAAGCGCCGCTGGACAAGCGCCGCTCGGTATGGCTCATGATTGTCATGCCCGATACCCATTCCGGCGCCGCCACAACCATCCGCGCCGCCACCACCGCCGACGCCGCGACGATCGCTGACATCGACCGTGCCGCCCGTGACGCGGCGCTGCCCTCGGTGCGCTGGGCGCATACGCCAGACCAGGTGCGCGGCTGGATCGAGGCGGTGCTGCTGCCGCGCGGCGGCGTCTGGCTGGCCGAACGGGAGGGTGCCGCGCTCGGCTACATGGCGCTGCATGCCGACTGGGTGGAACAGCTCTACATTCGCCCCGAGCACTGGCGGCAGGGCGTCGGCAGCGCGCTGCTGGGCCACGCCAAGCGGCACCGTCCGGCCGGGCTGCGGCTGTGGTGCTTCCAAGTCAACGCCGCCGCCCGCGCGTTCTACGAGGCGCAAGGGTTCGCCGTGCTGGTGCATACCGACGGCGCCGGCAACGAGGAGCGCGAGCCGGACATGCTGTACGCCTGGCCGCCGACCGCATGGCAGCATCTTCCCGCCGCCGCTGGCGCCGCCCCGCCTGCCGCGCCATAGCCCGCTGATGGCCGACCCGACCCGCAACGCCGCCTACGACCTGCTCACCGCCGTGTTCGACCGCGCCCGCCCGCTGGAGCAGGCGATCGCGGCACTGCCGGCGCTGGACCCGCGCGACCGCGCCGCCGCACACCGCCTGGCCGCCGCCGTGTTGCGCCGCGCCGGCACGCTGGACGCGGTGCTGGAACCGTTCCTGAAAAAGGCGCCGCCGGCCGCGGTGCGCCATATCCTGCGCCTCGGCGCCGCCGGGCTGCTGCTGCTGGACACGCCGCCGCACGCCGCCGTCGCCACCGCGGTCGGGCTGGCCCGGGCGCGCGGCCTCGCGCCGTTCGCCGGCTTGGTCAATGCCGTGCTGCGCCGGGTCGCCGAGCATGGCCCAGCGGCGCTGGAAACCCTCGATTCCCCCCGGCTGGACACCCCGCCCTGGCTGTGGGCCGCCTGGGGGCGGGAGGCGCGGGCGATCGCCGAGGCGCACCAGCAGGAAGCCCCGCTCGACCTCACGCTGCGCCCAGGCGCCGCCGCCCCGCCCGGCGGCACGCTGCTGCCCAACGGCTCCTGGCGCTACCCGTCCGGCACCCGCGTCACCGAACTGCCGGGTTTCGCCGAGGGCGATTTCTGGGTGCAGGACGCCGCCGCCGCGCTGCCGGCCATGCTGCTCGGCGCCCGGCCGGGCGAGGCGATCGCCGATCTCTGCGCCGCACCCGGCGGCAAGACCGCACAGCTCGCCACCGCCGGTGCGGCCGTCACCGCGATCGACCGCGACCCCGCCCGCCTGGTGCGGCTGCGCGAGAACCTTTCCCGCCTGAAGCTCGACGTCACCACCATCGCCGCCGACGCCGCCACCTGGCAGCCGCCGGCGCCGCTCGACGCGGTGCTGCTCGACGCGCCGTGCAGCGCCACCGGCACCATCCGCCGCCACCCCGATGTCGCCCACCTGAAGCGCCCGCGCGACGTGGAACAGCTCGCCGCCGGGCAGGACCGCCTGCTGGACGCCGCCTGCGCCATGCTGCGGCCGGGCGGCAGGCTGGTCTACGCGGTCTGCTCGCTGCAACCGCAGGAGGGCGCCGAGCGCATCCGCGCCGCGCTCAGCCGCCTGCCGCTGGTCTCCGACCCGTTCGCGCCGGCCGAACTGGCTGGGCTGCCGCGCACCGGCGAAGGCTGGTTGCGCACGACGCCGGCGCTGTGGCCGGAGCTTGGCGGGATGGATGGGTTTTTTGTTGCACGGCTGATAAAGAAGTAAGTTCTTCTTTTTGTGAACAAAAAGAAGCAAAAAAACTTTGCATCCATTAAGGTACCGCCTGGGCGGCGGCGATAGGGGGGTGGCTTGAACGGAACGACAACCTTGCGGATTCTGCTGCAGAACGAGGGCTGCCTGACGCTGCCTGGCGTCTATGACGGGATTTCCGCGCGGATGGCGGCCAGCATCGGCTTCGAGGCGCTTTATATGACCGGCTACGGCGTGGTCGCCTCCGCGCTCGGGGTCGCCGATGCCGGGGTGGCCACCTATAGCGAAATGCTCGATCGGGTGCGCTGCATCGCCGGCGCCACCTCCCTGCCGTTCATCGCCGATGGCGATACCGGCTATGGCGGGTTGCTCAACGTCGATCGCACGGTGCGCGGCTATGCGGCGGCCGGCGCGGCCGGCATCCAGTTGGAAGACCAGGAATTCCCCAAGAAATGCGGCCATACCGAATTCCGCCGGGTGATTCCGGCCGATGACGCGGTGGCCAAAATCCGCGTCGCGGTCGAGGCGCGGCCGAGCCGGGATTTTCTGATCGTCGCCCGCACCGATGCCCGCTACGCCGAAGGCATGGATGCCGCACTGCGGCGGGCCGAGCGGTTCCTCGCTGCCGGCGCCGACGTGCTGTTCGTCGAAAGCCCGGAGAGCCCGGAGGAACTGCGGCGCGTCGCCGAGACCTTCAAGGGCGCCGTGCTGCTGGCCAACATGGTGGAAGGCGGGCGCACGCCGTATCTCTCCACCGCCGAACTGGCGACGATGGGGTTCAAGATCGCGCTCTATCCCGGCTCCGGCTTCCTGGCCGCCGCCGGCGCGCTGCAAAGCGTCTACCGCCAGTTGAAGGCCGCCGGCATCGGCACCGGCAGCGCCGCCAGCATGCTGCCATTCGCCGAGATGAACACGCTGATGGGCTTCCCCGCCGTGCACGCCTTCGAGATACGGCACGGCATGCAGGACAGCCACAAGCAATAGCGCCCTGCGCTGGCGGATCAGCGCGACCAGCATCAAAATCGATGCCATACTTCGGCACACGAACGGGAAAGCGCGCCACCATGCTGAGAACTCTGCGACTCTGCCTGATGATCGGACTGCTCGCGACCGCGACCGGGCGCACCGCGCTGGCGCAGCCGGCTGCCCCGGTTCAGGTATCGCCTGGCGTGACCTACCAATTGCTCGCCACCTGGAGCGTTGAGCGGCTGAACCGAATTTTGCAGGTTGATACGGCGAAGTTTGCCGGCGTCACGGTTGCCTATACGCCGGCGCGCAACGCGGTGAAGCTGTATCGGGTGAGCTACGGCTCGGTTATTCCGGAACAGGGCAACCGACCCACCGTGGCCTCCGGCCTGATCGCGATTCCGGATACCGGAGGCAGCGCCTTCCCGCTGGTCTCCTACCAGCACGGCACGGTGTTCGGCCGGCACGAGGTGCCCTCGTTCATGGAGCAATCGCCGGAGACGCAATTGATGATCGCCCAGTTCGCCGGCCAGGGCTATATCGTGATCGGCGCCGATTATTTCGGGCTGGGCACATCGAGCGAGCCGGAAGGCTATATGGTCAAGGCCAGCCATCAGCAGGCCACCTACGACATGCTGACGGCGAGCCGCAGCGTGCTCGACACGATGCAGCTTACCGGCAGCAAGCTGTTCCTGGCCGGCTGGTCGCAGGGCGGCTTCGTCACCATGGCGATGCTGGAAAAGCTGGAGGCGATCGGCGTCCCCGTGCAGGGCGCGGCCACCGCCAGCGCGCCGATCGATATCTACCCGCTGCTGGCCGGGTTTCTCGACCTGCCGCGCAAGAATGACGCGGT
>DATJEA010000190.1:0-21907 GCA_035497095.1 Acetobacteraceae bacterium
CAACTGCACCAGTTCGCCCGGCCGGAACACGCGCGCCTCCATCGACCAGAGCGGCGCGTCCTCCGGGTCGGTCGTGGCGCTGGTGCGGCGCAGCGCCCAGGAGCCGCCGTCGCGCAGCAGTTCCATCGGCCGCTCACGGCCGTCCGGCAGGCGGCGCAAGGCCTGATATGGCCCGCCGTCGGTCTCGTCGGGCTGTCCAGCCGCGGAGATCGGCAGGATGAATTCCAGCCGATCGGCGGTGTCGCCTTCGGGGCGGCCGGGGGCGTAGGCCAGGACCAGGTGAATGCGCATGCTTCCTTATATCGCCACCCGCACCCCGAGTTCCACCACGCGGTCGCTGGGGATGCGGAAGAACTCGGTGGCGGAGACGGCGTTGCGGGCCAACAGCAGAAACAGCCACATCCGCCAGAACGGCAGTTTCGGCACCCGGGCGGCGACCAGGGTTTCGCGGCCGAGGAAGTAGCTGGCCTGCATCGGGTCGAAGTCGATGCCCTGGTTGCGCAGGCCGGCCAGCTCGCGCGGCAGGTTCGGGCTTTCCATGAAACCGTAGCGGATCAGCACGCGATGGATGCCCGGTGCCAGCTCCGACACGCTGGCCCGCTCGGCGGCGCGCAGTTCCGGCACATCCTCGTTGGTGACGGTGACGAACAGCACGCGCTCGTGCAGCACCTTGTTGTGCTTGAGGTTGTGCAGCAACGCGCCGGGAACGTGGTCGGGGTTGCCGGTCAGGAAGATGGCGATGCCGGGCACGCGCACGGTGCGCGATTGCGGCAGCCGAGCGAGGAAGGAGGCGAGCGGCAGGCTGTCGGTGCGCCAGCGCTCCAGCAGCAGGTCGCGGCCGCGTTTCCAACTGGTCATCAGCGCGGTGAGTGCCACGCCGAGGGCCAGCGGCACCCAGCCGCCTTCGGGGATCTTCAGCGCGTTGGCGGCGAAGAAGGCCAGATCGATGACCAGGAACGAGCCGAACACCAGGATCACGGCCCATAGCCGCCAGCCGAACTTGCGGCGGAACAGCACGATCGCCAGCATCGAGGTGAAGGTGAAGGTGCCAGTGACCGCGATCCCGTAGGCCGAGGCCAGCGCGTCGCTGGTGCGGAACGAGAACACCAGCAGCAGCACCCCGACCAGGAGCGCCGAATTGACCTGCGGCAGGTAGATCTGGCCTTCCTCGGTGGCGCTGGTGTGGCTGACCTTGAGGCGCGGCAGGAAGCCGAGCTGCATGCATTGCCGGGCGATCGAGAAGGCGCCGGAGATCATCGCCTGGCTGGCGATCACGGTGGCGGCGGTGGCCAGCACCACCATCGGCAGACGCGCCCAGTCCGGCCCGAGGCGGAAGAACGGGTTGGCGATGGCGGCGGGGTTGTTCAGCACCAGCGCGCCCTGGCCGAAATAGTTCAGCACCAGGCAGGGCAGCACATAATACAACCAGGCCATACGGATCGGCCGCACCCCGAAATGGCCCATATCGGCATACAGCGCCTCCGCCCCGGTGACCGCGAGCACCACCGAGCCAAGCGCCACGAATGCCAGCCACTTGTAGTGGATCATCAGCCCGATCGCGTAGGTCGGCGACAGCGCCAGCAACACCGCGGGGTGCTGCACGATCTCGATCAGGCCGAGCACCCCGATGGCGCCGAACCACAGCGCCATGATCGGCCCGAAGATGCGGCCCATCTGGCCGGTGCCGTGCGACTGGATGAAGAACAGCGCGAGGATCACCACCACGGCGATCGGCAACACGAATTCGCCAAATGCCGGGTCGACGATCCCCAGCCCCTCCACCGCCGAGAGCACCGAGATTGCCGGGGTGATGGTGCCGTCGCCGAAGAACAGGCAGGCGCCGGCGATGCCCATCAGCGCCAGCGCGCGGCGGGCGCGAGGGTTGGTGACCGAGCGCTGCGCCAGCGCCATCAGCGCCAGGATGCCGCCCTCGCCACGGTTATCGGCGCGCATCACCAGGGTGACGTATTTGATCGTGACCACCAGGATCAGCGACCAGAAGATCAGCGACAGCAGGCCCAGCACCTCCCACGACGAGATGCCGGTGGCGGTGAAATGGTCGAGCGTGGCCTTGAAGGCGTAGAGCGGGCTGGTGCCGATATCGCCGTAGACGACGCCCAGCACACCAAGCAACAGGCCCATGCGGACAGGCGCGCGCTGCCCTTCGACGGTCAATGCGGCGGCCGTCATGCGTGGGGCGGCAGCGGCGGAACGGCGTGCATCATCAGGTGCCCCTATGGCGGCCGGTTACGACGGCGCCTCCGATACGCTGCGCCCCCGCGGGGTGCAAGGAAAGAAGCTGGTACCGCTACCGTGCGAGAAGGCGGGTCAGCGGGCGCCGAAGATCGCGGTACCGACGCGGACATGAGTGGCGCCGTGGGCGATCGCGGTTTCGAAATCGCCGGACATGCCCATCGAGACGATGGCCAGCCCGTGCGTGGCGGCGCGGGCGGCCAGCCAGGCGAAATGCGGCGCCGGGTCGCCCTCGGCCGGTGGGATGCACATCAGCCCGGCCAGGGCGGCGCCGAAGCGGCGCTGGCTGTCGGCGATGAAGGCATCCGCCTCGGCGCGGGGAATACCGGATTTCTGCGGCTCATCGCCGACATTGATCTGCACCAGCAGCAGCGGCGCGCGGCCCTCGGCCTGGATGGCGTCGGCGATGGCATTTGCCAGCCGCGGACGGTCCAGCGTCTCGATCACGTCGGCCAGGCGCACCGCCTCGCGCGCCTTGTTGGTTTGCAGGCCGCCGATGATGTGCAGGCGCATCGCCGGGTGGCTGTCGCGCAACGGCGGAAACTTGCCGGCGGCTTCCTGAACCCGGTTTTCGCCGAAATGCTGCTGGCCCTCCGCCAGTGCCGCGAGCACGGCGGCGGCGGGATGGGTCTTGGACACCGCGACCAGGGTGACGGCATCCGGTGCGCGGCCGGCGGCCTGGGCGGCGGCGGCGACGCGCGCCTGCACGGCGCGGAGATTGCCGGGGACATGGTTATAAGTGGGTTCGGCTGGGGCGATGAGGTCGGTCATGGATGAGAGGCTTGTCGCATGGGCGCGCGCGGTCAAGGCACGGCAGGCAAAAATCTCGCCGGGCCGCGCGCTGCCGGTGCTGTGGCTGTTCACCGACGAGGTGCGGTTGCCGGACCCGAGCGATGCGGTGGCGCGGCTGCCGCGTGGGTTGTGCGGGGTGGTGCTGCGCCACGATGGGGTGGCCGATCGGGCGGCGCTGGCGCGGCGGCTGGCGCGGCTGTGCCGGGCGCGGCGCAATCTGCTGGTGGTGGCCGGCGACTGGCGGCTGGCGGTGGCGTTGCGCGCCGGGGTGCATCTGCGGGGCGGGCGGCGGCAGCCGATGTCGCGGTGTCTGGTAAACACCGCTTCGGCGCATGGCGTGGCGGAATTGGTGGCGGCGCGGCGGGCCGGCGTGGCGCTGGTGTTTCTGTCGCCCGCCTTCGCGACCCTGAGCCATCCCGGCGCCGCCGGGTTCGGCCCGGTGCGGTGGAGCGGGCAGGCGCGGCGGGTGGTGGTCGCGGTGGCGGCGCTGGGCGGCGTGGCGGGCGGCAATGTCGGCCGGCTGGCGGCCCGGTCCTGTGTCGCGGTGGGGGCGATCGGAGCGCTGGCGTGACCTGAGTCTGTGGCGAATGCGCCACACTGCGTCAGAAATGCCAGAATTCGGCATGTCTGTGATTGCGGGAAGGTGAACGGCGGGGCAATACTCCCTCCAGGCCAAATGCGGTCGCCTTCGCGGAGCAATGTTCCTTGTGAAACATCAAGGTGCGGCGAACCCAGGGTGAGGAGCGGCCTGATACGGTCGGCCGGGCTGTTCCGGCTGCAAGGGGAGATTTCGCAATGCGTAAGATTCTGTTGGCTGGCATTGCCGCCGCCGCAGTCGGGTTCTCGGGGGCGCCGGCACACGCCTTCAACGTAAACGACCCGATGGTTAAGCCGACTGTCGAGCCGGGCAAGGTCGTAGTCCGTCTGGACACCGCCGTGCTGTTCCTGGCCGGCTTCAGCGATGACAGCAACAATTCCCGCAAGGTCGGGCAGCCGTTCAAGAGCCAGCAGTACGGGTTGGACGGCTATGTCCGTCTGTATTCGACCTTGGATGCGATGACCACCAACGGCATCAAGTATGGCGCCGCGGTCGAAATCCGCACCAACCAGGCCGGTGCTGCGACGGGCAACTCCAGCGGCAACTCTGGCGCCCAGACCTTCTACATTCGCCGCGGTTACGGCTATATCGGCACCGATCAGATGGGCACGATCCGTTTCGGCCAGATCGACGGCCCGCTCGGCCTGTTGAAGACCGGTGACATGCAGGGCTTTGCCGATGGCGGCGTGAACGGTGACGCGCCCGACTTCATCCGCTCGTTCTATGCGTGGCAGTTCCCGTTCTCGGTTGGTAACGAATACGCGACCAACAAGATCATTTATCTGTCGCCGAACTTCGCTGGCTTCGATTTCGGCCTGAGCTTCGCACCGACCCAGAGCGCGCTGCTCGGCAGCGTGAATGGTGACGTGGGGGTAAACGACTCGCTGACATCGAGCGGCCCGGTTGGGGCGCGGGCGCGGAACACCTTTGAGGCGAACCTGCGCTATCGCGGCAACTTCGGTGGCGCCGGCGTGGCGGCGAACGTCGGCTACATCGGCAGCGGCGTGGTCAGGGACACGCGGGTGGGTTCGCCCGCCTCGCGCGGTCTGAGCGTGATCGACGCCGGCTTGCAGGTCAGCGCCGCCGGGTTCACGGTTGGCGGCAACATGGCGACCGGCCGCTTCAACGGCCAGACCAACCTGTCCGCCGCCGGCGAGAAGGACGCGATGATGTACATCATCGGCGCCATCTATGAGAACGGCCCGTACAACGTTGGTGCGCACTACTCCAACATCAGCATGCCGGGCGTAATCGGCGACGGCGCGGCGCGCAAGATCAGCGCGTTCTCCGTAGGCGGCGCCTGGAGCTGGGCGCCTGGCGCGCAGGCGCTGGTCGAACTGGTGACCGGCGAGCAGACCGAAGGCCCGACCAAGGTGCATGGCACCGGTCTGGTGATCGGCCAGCGCTTCCGCTGGTAATCGCGAGCCTGGGCTAGCCTGAACAAGGAAACGGCGGGGCCAGTGCCCCGCCGTTTTTTCGTTGTGGGTGACTTTGGCCGATGGGCCACAACATCGCTTGGCGCCGGGCGCCGGGCGCGCTAGATGGTGGCGCGGTGCGGCACGGGGTCGCCGGTGATATCGGGATGGCAGAGCACGAAATGTCCTTGCGGATGACGAGAGCGGCTTTCTGTATGATGCTGGTCGGCGGTGTTGCGGCTTGCGGGTCGATCCGGCCGACGACGGAACGGGACTATGCCGACCCGCGTGACCACGATCCGAAGGGTTCGCTGTCGGGTGGCGACGGTGTCATCTTCAGCACCGGCAAGCGCACCGACCAGGCGGACACCGGCGGCGGGGCGCTCGGGGTGAACGCCTATCTGTGGCGTGGTGCGCTGGATACGCTGTCGTTCATGCCGCTGTCCTCGGCCGATCCGTTCGGCGGCGTGATCATCACCGACTGGTTCCAGCCGCCCGCCTCTCCCGGCGAGCGGTTCAAGGCGACCGCCTATATCCTGGGCCGGCAACTGCGCGCCGATGGGGTGAAGGTGTCGATCTTCCGCCAGGTGATGCAGGGCGGGCAGTGGGTCGATGCGTCGGTGGACCGCACCACGGCGATCGAGATCGAGAACAAGATTCTGGCGCGGGCGCGGCAGTTGCGCACCAGTTCCTGACGATGCTTGGCAGGATGGGCCTGGCAGGCTGGGCAGGAAAGCGAGGCAAGTAGTTGCCGCGCGGCGTGATCTGGCGGATACAAGGTGAATATCACTTCACCGATTTTGCCCGAGTGCCTGATGAACGACGCCGCTGATCAACCGTCTGGCCACGCTATCCATCCGGCTGCCGAGGCCGAACCGGCTGTAGGCGCCGAGCCGCCGCGCTATGATTTCGGCGCCGCCGAACCGCGCTGGCAGGCGGCGTGGGAGGCACATGGCTGCTTTCGCGTCGAGGACCAGCCGCAGGACGGCCGGCCAAAATACTACGTGCTGGAGATGTTTCCCTACCCCAGCGGCAAGATCCACATGGGGCATGTGCGGAACTATACGCTCGGTGATGTGGTGGCCCGCTACAAGCGGGCGCGCGGCTTCGCGGTGTTGCATCCGATGGGCTGGGACGCATTCGGCCTGCCGGCGGAGAATGCGGCGCGCGAACGCGGCGTGCATCCGGCGAAATGGACCTGGGAGAACATCGCCAACATGCGCGCCGAGTTGCAGCGCATGGGGCTGTCGCTGGATTGGCGGCGGGAATTCGCCACCTGCGATCCGGCCTATTACGGCCATCAGCAGAAGCTGTTTCTCGATTTCCTCAAGGCCGGCCTGGTGGAGCGGCAGGAAAGCTGGGTCAACTGGGACCCGGTGGACGGCACGGTGCTGGCCAACGAACAGGTGATCGATGGGCGCGGCTGGCGCTCCGGCGCGCCGGTGGAGAAGAAGAAGCTGGCGCAGTGGTTCTTCCGCATCACCAAATTCGCGCCGGAATTGCTGGCCGCGCTGGATGGGCTGGAGCGCTGGCCGGAACGGGTGCGGCTGATGCAGGCCAACTGGATCGGCCGCAGCGAAGGGGCGCGGGTGCGCTTCGCGCTGGCCGGCGACAGTGCTGAGACCGTCGAGGTCTATACCACGCGGCCGGATACGCTGTTCGGCATGTCGTTCCTGGCGATCGCACCCGAGCATCCGCTGGCCGCGGCGGCGGCGGCGCGCGACCCGGCGGCGGCGGCATTCATCGCCGAATGCCGGCGGCTGGGCACCAGCGAGGCGGTGATCGAGGCGGCGGAAAAGCGCGGCTACGACACCGGGCTGCGGGTGGCGCATCCGTTCATCGCGGGCGCCAGCTTCCCGGTGTGGATCGCCAATTTCGTGCTGATGGAATATGGCACCGGGGCGATCTTCGGCTGCCCGGCGCATGACCAGCGCGATCTGGACTTCGCGCGGAAATACGGGCTCGCGGTGCCGGCCGTGGTGCTGCCGGCCGGCGAGGACGCGGCGACCTTCAGCGTGGCCGACAAGGCGTTCGACGGCACCGGCATCATCATCAATTCCGATTTTCTCGACGGCCTGCAAGCGCCTGGCGAGGCGAAAGCGGCGGCGATCGCGGCGCTGGAGGCCAGGGGGATTGGCCAGGGCGTGGTCAACTGGCGGCTGCGCGACTGGGGGGTCAGCCGGCAGCGCTACTGGGGCACGCCGATCCCGATCATCCATTGCGCGGCCTGCGGAGTGGTGCCGGTGCCGGAGGATCAGCTTCCGGTGGTGCTGCCCGAGGATGTGCGCTTCGATGTGCCGGGCAAAGTGCTCGATCACCACCCGACCTGGAAGCACGTCGCCTGTCCGCGCTGCGGCCAGCCGGCGGAGCGGGAGACCGATACGCTCGACACGTTCGTCGACAGCTCGTGGTATTTCGCGCGGTTCTGCAGCCCGCTGGCCGGCGAGCCGGTGGTGCGCGGGGCGGTGGATCACTGGATGCCGGTCGACCAGTATATCGGCGGCATCGAGCATGCGATTCTGCATCTGCTGTATTCGCGCTTCTTCACCAGGGCGATGAAGTTGACCGGCCATATGTCGGTCGAGGAGCCGTTTGCCGGGCTGTTCACCCAGGGCATGGTGACGCACGAGAGCTACAAGGGTGCCGACGGCGCGTGGCTCTATCCCGACGAGGTGGAGAAGCATCTCGACGGCACCGCGGTGCATCGCCAGGCGGGCACGCCGGTGACGGTGGGGCGCGTGGAGGCGATGTCCAAATCCAAGCGCAACACCGTCGATCCGGGCGCGATCATCGCGCGGTTCGGTGCCGATACCGCGCGCTGGTTCATCCTGTCGGATAATCCGCCGGACCGCGACATGGAGTGGACCGAGGCCGGCGTGGTCGGCGCCTACCGGTTCACCCAGCGCCTGTTCCGGCTGATCGATGGGCATGACGGGCAGGCCGGCGGCGCGGTTCCGGACGGCTTTTCGACAGCGGCCAAAGCGCTGCGCCGGGTGACCCATCGCAGCATCATCGCGGTGACCGAGGCGCTGGAAAGCTTTGCCTTCAACGTGGCGGTGGCGCGGATTTATCAACTCGCCAACGCCATTGCCGACGCCGATCGCGCCGGCGACAGCGAGCAGGCCGGCTTGAGCTGGGCCCGCGGCGAGGCGCTGGAGACCGCCGCTCGCCTCGCCTCGCCGATGATGCCGCATCTGGCGGAGGAAATGTATGCGCGATTGCATCCGGATGCCGCGCATCTGGTCGCCGAACTGCCGTGGCCGGAGGGCGATGCGGCGCTGGCGGCGGCGGAAACCGTGACCATCGCGGTGCAGGTGATGGGCAAGCTGCGCGGCACGATCAGCATGCCGCCCGGCGCCGCGGCGGCCGAGGTGCTGGCCGCAGCCGAGGCGTGCGTGGCGCAGGCGCTGGATGGCAAGCGGGTGGTGAAGCGCGTGCATGTGCCTGATCGGATTGTGAATTTCGTTGTCGCGGGATAGCTGATGAGGCGAGGGGCAGAAGTTTCACGATCTCAGCTGCTGGCGGGCGCGTTGGTCGCGGTCGCCGCGCTGGCCCTTTCGGGCTGTGGCTGGCAGCCGGTCTACGGCAGCGCCCATGGCGAGGCGGCCGGACCGGCCCAGGCGGGGCTGGCCGAGACCTCGGTGGCGTTGATCCCGGAGCGGAGCGGGCAACTGCTGCGACAGGCTTTGCAGGCGCGCTTCGATCGCGGGTCCGGCGGAGTCGGCCAGCGCTACGAGCTCGCGGTCAGCGGGCTGTCGATCTCCGGCGAGCCGCTGGCGATCCAGCGCGATAACACCACGTCGCGCGTTCGCCTAGTGGGCGTGGCGCCGTGGTCGCTGGTCTCACTCGGGCCGCAGCGGCGAACGCTGACCAGCGGCCAGGCGCGGGTGGTGGACGGCTATGATGTTATTAACCAACAATACTTTGCCTCTGACCTGGAGAGCGACGCGGTGCAGCGCCGGATGGCCGAGGCGATGGCCGAGCAGATCACCTTGCGCGTGGCGATGTATTTCCGCCAGCACAGGGACGGCGGCTGATCGGGATGAAGCTGGACCCGCGGCGGGTCGACGCATTCCTGGCCGATCCGGGAGCATGCCGCGTCGTGCTGCTGCACGGCGAGGATGCCGGGCTGATTCGGGAGCGGGCGGCCGCGCTGGTGCGTGCGGTGATCGGCGCGGTCGATGACCCGTTCCGGCTGTCGGAATTGGCGCGCGACGACTATGCGCGCATCGCCGAGGAAGTCACCGCGATGTCGCTGTCCGGTGGCCGCCGGGTGGTCCGCGTGCGCGACGCGACGGACGCCGCCACCGACGCCGTCAAGGCGGCTTTCGCGGGCAAGAGCGACGCGCTGTTGATCGTCGAGGCACCGGGCTTGCCGTCCAGGGGGAAGTTGCGCGGATTGCTCGAACGCGCGAGCGATGGCGTGGCCATTGCGTGCTATCCGCAGGACGGGCGCGCTTTGGAGGACGGTATTCGCGGCATGCTGGCCTCGCTTGGCGTCACGGCGGACCCGGACGCGCTGACCTGGCTCGCCGGCCAGCTTGGCGCCGATCGGGCGGTGACGCAGCGGGAGGCGGAAAAACTCGCATTATATGCCGGAGACGGCGGCCGCATCAGCCTGGAGGACGCGCGGGTTTGCGTCGGCGACCTTGCCGGGCTGTCACTGGAGGATGCGCTGTTTGCGGCGTCCGCCGGGAATGTCGCGGGGACCGATCGGGCGCTGGAACTGGCGATCGCCGAAGGTGCGACGCCGGTTGGCGTGCTGCGCGCCTGCCTGATGCATATGCAACGGTTGCAGCGGGCAAGCGGCGCCATGGCGCAGGGGCTGAGCGCCGCCGACGCGACCAAAGCCGTTCGCCCGCCAGTGTTTTTCCAGCGCCAGGGCAGCTTCGGCGCGGCGTTGCGGCTGTGGTCGCCAGCGGCGTTGCAGGCCAATTGCGTGCGGCTGTGGGAGACCGAGCGGGCCTGCAAGCGAACCGGTGCGCCGGTGGAGACGCTGAGCCGGGGCGCGATATTGGGCATCGCCCAGCGTGCGGCAGCGGCGCGCCGCCGGTAGCAAACCCGCGGCAAACGGTCATAGACTGCGGCCGCGGGGCAAGCCTCGCACGCGATACACCCCCAAAGCGAGTGCCGGCACCATGCGAACCAACCGGATGAAGGAAATGCTTGGCCAGGGCCGGCCGGCGCTGGGCTGCTCGTTGATGTTTCCCTCGCCGCCGCTGGTGGAGATGCTGGCGCATGCCGGATTCGACTGGGTGCTGCTGGATTGCGAGCATGGCTCGCTGTCGCTGGCCGACCTCGAGGTGATGGCGATGGCGGCGGATGCGGCCGGTATCACCGCCATCGCCCGCCCGCACAGCAACGCCGCCGCCGATATCCAGAGCGTGCTGGATCGGGGCGTCGCCGGCGTGCAGATTCCGCATATCAATACCGCCGAGGATGCCAGGCGGGCGGTAGAGGCGGTGAAGTTCGGGCCGGGTGCGGCGCGCGGGCTCGCGGCCGGGACCCGGCCGGATCGCTGGGGGATGGGCGGGCGGATGGCGGATTTCGCCGCCCAGGCCAACGCGCAGTCGCTGGTTTGCGTGCAGTTGGAGCACCAGCAGGCGATCGAGAACGCCGCCGAGATCCTGCAAGTCGAGGGCATCGACGTGTTCTTCATCGGCCCGTCCGACCTGTCGCAGTCGATGGGCCATCCGGGCAATCCGGGCGCCGCCCCGGTGGCCGAGGCGATCCAGGCGACGCTGGCGCGCATCCGGGCCGCCGGCAAGACGCCGGGCATGCCGGCCACCACCGAGGCGCTGCCGGGCGTGCTCGCGTCCGGCTGCCGCTACATCTACACTCATTTGCCGAAACTCCTGAGCGCTGGCGCCGTCGGCTATCTGGCCAGCAGAACCCAGTCATGAGGTCCAGGGGCTCGGCCCCTGGTGGGGTGCGGGCCAAGCCCCGCTGCTGCTGGGCCCCACATGGCGCGGTTCGGTAAATCCTGCTTAAAATAGGCCATGCCGTACAGCCCGAAACCCCGCGTCGCCCTGTTTGTCACCTGCCTGGTGGATCTGCATCGCCCAACCGTGGGGTTCGCCGCGATCCGGCTGCTGGAACAGGCCGGCTGCCATGTCGAGGTGCCGAGGGCGCAGACCTGCTGCGGCCAGCCAGCTTACAATGCTGGAGACCGGGAAACGGCGCGGGAGCTGGCGATTGGCGTGCTGGAGGCGTTCGGCGGCTATGACTACGTGGTGGTGCCGTCCGGCTCCTGCGGCGGGATGCTGAAGCAGCATCTGCCGCATCTGTTCGACGCCGACCCGAATCTGCGCGCCAAGGCGGATGCGCTGGCGGCGAAGACCTTCGAGCTGGTCAGCTTCCTCGCCGATGTGATGGGCGTGACCGAGGTGACCGCCGCCTATGCCGGCACCGCGACCTATCACGACGCCTGCGCCGGCCTGCGTGAACTGGGGGTGAAGGCGCAGCCGCGGGCGTTGCTCGGCAGCGTCGCCGGGCTGAAGCTGACCGAAATGCAAGAGCCGGAAGTGTGCTGCGGCTTCGGCGGCACGTTCTGCGTGAAGTATCCGGAGATTTCCGTCCGCATGGTGACCGACAAGACGCGCGATATCACCGCGACCGGGGCGGACACGCTGCTGGCCGGCGACATGGGCTGCCTCTTGAACATGGCCGGCCGGCTTGCGCGCGAAGGCAGCACGGTGAAGGTGCGCCATGTCGCCGAGGTGCTGGCCGGGATGACCGGCGACGTGCCGCCGATCGGCCAAGGCCGGGACAGCGGGGGGCGGAGCTGAGCCATGGAATCCACTGCCGCCACTTTTCCCGCCAACGCGCATGCGGCGCTGGCCGATGCCGGGCTGCAGAAGGCGCTGGCGTTCACCCGGCCGGCCTTCCCTGCCCGGAGAGCGGCCGCGGTTGCCGCCCTGCCGGAGTTCGAGCGGCTGCGCGATATTGGCCGCGACATCAAGAACCATACGCTGGCGAACCTGGACTTCTATCTGGAGACCTGGGCCGACAACGTGGAACGCGCCGGCGGCCATGTGCATTGGTGCCCGACCGCAGCCGATGCCCGCGCCGCGGTGCTGGCGATCTGCCAGGCGGCCAATGCGCGCACGGTGACCAAGGGCAAGTCGATGATCTCCGAGGAGATCGCGATCAACGACCACCTCGAGGCGCATGGCATCGAGCCGGTGGAGACCGATCTCGGCGAATACATCCTGCAACTGCGCAAGGAGGCCCCGAGCCATATCATCGCGCCGGCCTTCCACCTCAACCGCGAGGATTGGGAGGCGAGCTTCCGCAAGTCGCATACCGACCTGCCGGCCGACCGGGTGTTCACAGAGCGGCGCGATATCCTGACCGAGGCGCGACGCAAGCTGCGGGAGAAGTTCCTCGCCGCCGATGTCGGGATCACCGGCGCCAATTTCCTGATCGCCGAGAGCGGCAGCAGCGTGATCGTCACCAATGAGGGCAACGGTGACCTGACCCAGACGCTGCCGCGGGTGCATATCGTGCTGGCCAGTATCGAGAAGATGGTGCCGACCCTGGAGGACGCGACCAGCATGCTGCGGCTGCTGGCGCGCTCGGCGACCGGGCAGGATATGTCGGTCTACACCACCTTCTCCACCGGGGCGCGGCGGCCGGGCGACCTGGACGGGCCGGAGGAATACCATGTCGTGCTGCTCGATAATGGCCGCTCCGGCATGATCGGCACCGAGTTCCAGGATATGCTGCGCTGCATCCGCTGCGCCGCCTGCATGAACCATTGCCCGGTGTATTTCGCGGTCGGCGGGCACGCCTATGGCTCGGTGTATCCCGGCCCGATGGGTGCCGTGCTGACGCCGGCGCTGGAGGGCGTGGACAAGGCCGGGCATCTGCCCAACGCCAGCACGTTCTGCGGCAAATGCGAGAGCGTCTGCCCGGTGAAGATCCCGCTGCCCAACCTGATGCGCCATTGGCGGGAGCGCGAGTTCGAGCGGCATCTGACGCCGGCGGCGATGCGCAGCAACCTGGCGCTGTGGGCGTGGTTCGCGCGGCGGCCGGGGATGTATCGGTTCGCGACGCGGGTGGCGGCCTGGACGCTTGGGTTGATGGGGCGCAAGCGTGGCCGGTTCACCCGGCTGCCGTTCGCCGGCGGCTGGACCGACGGGCGCGATCTGCCGGCGCCGGAGGGGGAGACCTTTTTTGCCCGCTATAAACGCGAGCAGCGGGCGGGCCGGGTGTGATGCGGCAAGCAAGCAGCGCTTTTTTGCAAAAAAGCGCGCAAAAAACCCCGTCCCCGCCTTCGGCGAAGCCGCGAATGAAGTTTTTTTGCTTCTTTGTTTTCAAACAAAGAAGACTTTCTTGCTTGCCCGGAGCTTTGCAATGAGCCGCGAACAGATACTCGGAGCGATCCGGCGCGGCATGCAGCGCGGGGCGCTGCCCGAGGACCAGGCGATGGCGCTCAGGGCCCGGCTGGCGGCGCATCCGCGCCAGTTGGTGCCGATGCGCTCGCAGGTGGCGCGCCCGGCGCAGGTGGCGCTGTTTATCGCCAATGTGGAGAAGGAGTTCGGCACCGTGGCGCGGGTCGCCTCGCTGGCCGAGGTGCCGGGGGCGGTGGCGGATTACCTGACCAGCCACAACCTGCCGACTGATTTCGCGCTGGCGCCGCATCCGGAACTGACCGAGCAGGTGCCCTGGGCCGAGCGGCCGATGCTCGTGGCGCGGGTGGGCCGGGCGCAGGCCAGCGACATGGTGTGCGTGCAGCATGGCTATGCGGCGGTGGCCGAGACCGGAACGCTGATGCTGCCGGCCGCGCCGGAGCGGCCGACGACGCTCAATCTGCTGGGCGACACCGCGATCGTGGTGCTGCGGGCGAGCCGGGTGGTGGGGCCGTTCGAGGCCGCCTGGGATCTGCTGCGGGCCGAGCGCCAGGACGCGGTGACCGGCGGCTTCATGCCGCGCAACGTGATGCTGGTAACCGGGCCGTCGCGCTCGGCGGATATCGAGTCGACGCTGGAACTGGGCGCGCATGGGCCGCGACGGCTGCATGTGGTGCTGGTCGATGACGATCCTGCCGCCCTGGCCGGGGCGGCGTAATGTGTTCATGTCCCGACGGAAGGGGCTGAGCGAGGCCGATCGGGCGATCTGGGCGCTGTATGCCCGGCAGGTGCAGGCGCTCCCCGGCCATGCGGTGCCGGAATTGCCGCCGGAACTGGTGGTGGTGGAGACCGCAACGCGCACGGTGGTGCTGCCGGCGCCGCGGCCAGTGCCGGCCGGCGCCGCGCCGCTGGCGGTGGGCAATCAGCCGGGCGGGCTGGATAATGCGACCTGGAACAAGTTCCGCTCCGGCAAGCTGGCCGCCGGCCGCACGCTCGATCTGCACGGACGCACGGCGCAGCGGGCCTACCAGGCGCTGCATCGATTTTTGCAAACCGCGCATGCCGACCAGGTGCGCTGCGTCGAGGTGATCACCGGGCGCGGCACCGGCGAGGGCGGCGGGGTGATCCGGCGGGAATTCCCGATGTGGCTGAACCTGCCGGCACTGCGGCCGCTGGTGCTGGCGGCAAGCCATCCGCATGCGGGCAATCCTGGCTCGGTGCGGCTGTTGCTGCGGCGGGTGCGATGAAGCAAGTAAAGAAACCTTCTTTGTTTGAAAACAAAGAAGCAAAAAAACTTCATTCCTTGAAGTCTTGTGGCCTGACCGAGGCACCCAGCCACAGGAGTGAAAGTTTTTTGCTTCTTTTTTTCAAAAAAGAAGCGCTTGCTTTCTTGCCATGACCCCCTTCGGCGCCAGGCTGCGTGCGCTGCGTGCCGCGCGAGGCATGACGCTGAGCGCGCTGGCGGTGCAGTTGCAGGTGTCGCCGGCCTATCTCTCGGCGCTGGAGCATGGCAAGCGTGGCGCGCCGGCTGCCGGGATGGTGCATCAGGTGTGCGAGCTGTTCGGTCTGATCTGGGACCAGGCGGAGGAGTTGGCGGCGCTGGCGCGGCTGTCGCATCCGCGGGTGGTGGTGGATACCGCAGGGCTGACCCCGGAGCAGACCGCGCTGGCCAACCGGCTGGCGCAGACCATCCATCGCCTGTCACCGGAGGCGGTGGCCGGGCTGCACGCGATGCTGGACGCCACCACGCCGCCGCCGCGCGCCAGGTTGCGGCGGGCGGCCGGGCGCTCCTCCTGAGCGGCTTTCAGCTATAGGGGGTCGGCGGCGGGGCGAGGCCGGCGGCGACGAACTGGTCCGGCTGCGGCGGGCCGGCGGCGGTGCAGAGCGGCAGCACGCCGGCCCAGATCGGCCAGCTCTCGTCGCCGGGTTCGTCGTGCGGGCCGTCGGCGCGGATTTTCGCCGAGGCTTCGGAGATGGGCAGCGCCAGCACCGATGTCGCCTTCATCTCCTTGTCGCTGGCCGGGCGGAGGGTTTCCCAACGGCCGGGGAACAGGCGGTCCATGAAGCCCTTCAGCGCGGCCAGTTTTTCGGTGGGATGGTCGATCAGCCGCGGCCGGCCGAAGCACATCACCGAGCGGTAATTCACCGAGTGGTTGAAGCCGCAGCGCGCCAGCACGAAACCGTCGAGCAGGGTGGCGGTGAGGCAGACCTCGTTGCCGCCGGCATTGTCGCGCAGCATGCGGCTGGCGGCGCTGCCATGCCAATAGACGGTATTACCGTGGCGCCAGTGGAAGGTGGGGATCACCACCGGCCGGCCGGCAATGATGTGGCCGACATGGCAGCAGGGGGCCGCGTCCAGCACGGCGTGGACGGTAGCCTCGTCGTAGTGACCACGCTCATGCAGGCGTCGGACGCGGACGAAATCGGTCGGGGGGCCGGCTTCGGCCTGGGGTTCGGTTTTCATGGCGCCAGCATGCGACAGCATTGGACTGCTCAAACGGTCCGATTCATCGGGAGCTTTGCGGACCAATTTCCAAGTATGGCCGAGATGTGTCGAAGTCGCGGCACAATAGTGAAGTATTCACATGGAACGCGATTTCGTGAGCTATGTAATTTTCGGGTTGGAATAGCAAGACGGCCACCACACCTATGTTCTCGATCCGCTGCGTTGTGCAGCGTCGAAGCATGATTGGAGGATCGACATGAAGAAGTATGGGTTTATCGCTGCGACGCTTCTGGTTGCTGGCATAGGGACTGCCACCGCGCAGACCACAACCTCCCAGACCACCACGACCGTTGTACCGACTGCGCCGCCCCCGCTGATCGTGCCGCCCCCGGTCGGCACACTGAGCACCTCGCAGACCCAGAAAACCGTGCTGCCGGACGGCTCGCAGATCGAGAAGCACAAGACGACCTATCGGGACGGCAGCGGTTCGGCCAGCGATACCGTCACCAAGGTGATGCCGGCGCCGGTCATTGTGCCGGACAGTTCGACCACGACGACGCGCACCACCACCACCACACAACCGTAACAGGAGCGAGCGATGACCAAATCTCATACCGGACGGATGCTGCTGGCCGGCGCCATGCTGCTGGGCGTGGCCGGCATGCTGGGCGCCTGCTCCGACCCCGCGCCCACCACCACGACCACCGTGGAACGCACCACCACGCAAACGGTGACGCCGGTGCAGCCGCCGACCACGGTGACGACCACGCATGTCCGGCAGTATCCGTAACGTCGGCCGGGCCGATCGAGCGGGCCGCCTGCGCAGCCGCGGGGGCGGCCCGCGCCCGGTGCGGCGGGCGGCCGCAACGGCCTGAACTGCACCGGCAAAGGTAGCTTGTCGCGCCCGCTATGCCTATCTTTGCGCCATGAACGACACCCCCGCCTTTCTCGACAGCGTCCGCCCGCCGGTGCCCGACCTGGTGGTGCCGGGCGGCATCACCCCGTTCTTCCTGCCCGGCCGGCCGGTGCGTGGCCGCCTGGTGCGGCTGGGCGCGCTCGCCGACGCGCTGCTGACCCGCCACGACAACCATCCGGCAGTCACCGCGCTCACCGGCGAGGCGCTGGCATTGGTGGCGGCGCTGGCCACCGCGCTGAAATTCCGCGGCTCGTTCAGCCTGCAGGCCAAGGGCGACGGCCCGGTCACCATGCTGCTGGCCGACTGCACCGAGACCGGCGCGGTGCGCGGCTACGCCCAGTGCAACGCGGAGCGGCTGGCGGCGCTGCTGCAAGACAACCCGGCGCCCGCCGCGGCCGACCTGCTCGGCGATGGCTATCTGGCATTCACCGTCGACCAGGGGCCGGAAACCGAGCGCCATCAGGGCATCGTCACCATCACCGGCGACAGCCTGGCCGCCATGGCGCTGCATTATTTCACCACCAGCGAGCAGTTACGCTGCACCATCCGGCTGGCCTGTGCGCACACCGAGCGTGGCTGGCGCGCCGCGGCGTTGATCGTCGAGCGGATCGCCGCCGAGGGCGGTATCGATGCCGCCGACGACCCGGCTTACGCTGAGGACTGGAACACCGCGTCGATCCTGGCCGGAACGGTCAGTGATGAGGAATTGCTCGACGACACGCTGCCGCCGGACGACCTGCTCTACCGGCTGTTTCATAACGAGGGCGTCGCCACCGATCTGCCGCGCGTGCTGGCCTATGGCTGCCGCTGCTCGCGCCAGCGACTCTCCGGCATACTGGAGAATTTTCCCGCCGCCGACCTCGACCATATGGCGGTGGACGGCGAGATCGTGATGACCTGCGAGTTCTGCAACGTCGATTTCCGCTTTCCGCGCGCCGAAATGCGCGGCCTTGAATAGCCTGTCCCCCGACGCACATGACCGGAATGCCCTCGCCATGACCCCTCCCCACCCCCCCGCCCCTCGCCTGACCCGGCGCCACGCGCTGCTGCTGTCGCTGCTGGTCCCGCTGGCCGCGTGCGGCGTCGAAGGACCGGCGCCGCCGGTCTATCCACCGCCGAATTACGACTATCTGACCAGGCTGCGGCTGAAGGTCGCCAAGATCGGCATCGACGACAGTTGGGTGCCGCGCGGCGAGGCCCGCCATGTGGAATACCTGGCCCCCACCACGCCGCGCGCCGCCTTGCGCACCATGGCGGAGCAGCGGCTGGTGCCGGTCGGCAGCACCGGCGAGGCGCGGTTCAGCATCGAGGATGCCTCGATCATCCGCGCCCGCGGGCAGTATCTCGGCACGCTGGCGGTGCGGCTGGAGGTGACCGATGCGGCCGGCGACGAGGTGGCGCAGCTCACCGCCCGCGTGGCGCACACCCGCGAGATGAGCGGTGACGACCCGGAGGCGGTGCGCGCCGACCTCTACGCCCTGGTCAAGGACATGATGCGCGATATGAACGTGGAATTCGAATACCAGATCCGCCGCGTCATGGCCGATCGGCTGGAGGCCACCGACCCCACCGCGCCGCCGCCGCCGCCGGTGCAGAGCGAGGAGCTGACCCCGCCCGGCGCCACGCCGTAGGCCACGCAGGCCCTACCGCAAGTCTTCCAGCAGCAGCAGCGCGCGCCGCAGCCGGGCGATGCCGGGCCGGACATGCCCGTGGGCGCACATCCGCCGCCCTTCGGCGGTCAGCATATCCGCCCGCCGCGCCGGCTCCTCCACCTGGGCGCGCACCCGGCCGATGCGGCTCAGCAGATGTTGGCAATATTCCTCGCTATCCGTGGTCACGCGGGCGGTATACGGCGCCCGCTCCGGCCAGACGCCCTGGGCGGAGGCAAGCGAGGCGCTGAAACCCAAGCAGCAGGCCGCCAGTAGGATGACCAGGGTCACGCCCACGCGCACGGCCGTGCCAGACAGGTATTGTGCCAGACCCGTCGGCCTGGTCGCCGGTCCGCGACCGGCGCAAGAGGGGCCGGATACGGTTCAGCTTCGGGCCTGATGCGCGCGCTCATGACACGCATCATGCATCACGGGCAGTGACCGCAGGCTGGTTCGGTCATGAACTGTCCGTCACCTTGGCCTCCGGGCCGGCGTCGGCGCGGCGGCGGGAATCGGGTGGCGGCAAATGCAGTTCGGCGCGCAGGCCAGGGTGGTTGTCATCCAGCGACAGCGTGCCGCCATGCAGCGCCGCAACCGCCTGCACCAGCGCCAGGCCGAGGCCGGAGCCGGGGGTGGAGCGCGCCGTCTCGCCACGGAAAAACCGCTCGGTGGCGCGCAACCGGTCCTCCTCGGCGATCCCCGGCCCCTGGTCGGCGACCATGATGGTCAGACCGTTCGGTCCGCTCGTGGCGCGCAACTCGATGGTGCCGTCGGGCGGCGAGAATTTCACCGCGTTGTCCATCAGGTTGGCGACCGCCTGCTGGATCATGTCGCGATCGCCGAACGCCGGTAGCGTCTCGGGGATAACCGCCACCAGCTTCTGACCGCCCTCCTCGGCAACCGCGTCGTACAGCTCGGCGAGGTCTCGCAGCAGCGGCGTGGCATCCACCGGCGCGAACGCCGAGCGGCGGGCGCCGGCCTCGATCTCGGCGATCCGCAGCAGCGCCTGGAACACCTGGACGATGCCATCCAGGTCGGCCTGGGCGCGCTCGATCGCCGCGCGCAGATCGTCCTCCGAGACCGCATGGTTCGCCGCATCCTCGAGCCGCATCCGGGCGCGGGTGATCGGCGTGCGCAGGTCGTGGGCGATGGCGTTGGAGACCTGGCGCACGCCGTCCATCAGCCGGGTGATGCGGTCCAGCATCTCGTTGATGGTTTCGGCCAGCAGGTCGAACTCGTCGCCGACGCCGGTCACCCGCACCCGGCGTGTGAGGTCGCCGACGCCGATCGCCGCCGCGGTGGCCGCCACGTCGGCCAGCGTGGCGCGGAACAGGCCGCGCACCGCCCAGGCGCCGCAACTGCCCAGAATCACGGCGATGATCGCTGACCACAGCATCGCGTCGGTCAACAGGTTGCGCAGCCGCAGCCGCGCCTCCACGTCGCGCCCGACCAGCAGATGGAAGCCGCCGGGAATGTCGAAATGATGCACCCGGGCGAGGCTGCGGTGCCCGGCCCGGTCGATCCGCAGGTTGAACCAGTCCATGTCCATGGTCACGCCGGCCGGCCAGCGGTCGAGATTGCCGCTGAGGCGCTGGAAGCCCGGCCCGATCAGCAGATAGATCGCGTCGTCGTCGACATTGCCGGCGATGCGCTGGTCGATGGTGTCGATCAGCGCCGGCAGGCCGCCATCGGCGTAGCGCTCGGCGAGGCCCTGCGAGTCGGCGTCGATCGCCGCATCGGTCTGGCGGTCGAGCACGCCTGCGGTGGACCACCACAGGAACGCCGCCAATGCCAGCGCGCTGGCGCCGAACAGCGCCGCGTAGATCAGGCCGAAACGAAACCCCGCCGAATTGACGAAGCTGTTGCTGGTGGTCTTCGGCCGCCTGGCCCGCTCGGCGAGGTCGCGCGGCAGCGGCGGCGGGCGGCGGCCATGCGGCGGAAACGGGCGCGGCGGCGGAGGTGCCGCGAGCGTGCCGGAGGGTGGCGGCGGCGGGCCATAAGGCTCCGGCTCGGATGGCACGCCGTTGGTCACGGCGCCTCGGCGCGCAGCATATAGCCGGCATTGCGCACGGTATGGATCAGCGGCACCGGGAACGGCTTGTCCACCTTCTGGCGCAGCCGCGAGACATGCACGTCGATCACGTTGGTCTGCGGGTCGAAATGATAGTCCCACACGCCTTCCAGCAGCATGGTGCGGGTGACCACCTGGCCGGCATGGCGCATCAGGAATTCCAGCAGGCGGAACTCGCGCGGTTGCAGATCGACCTTCTGGCCGGCGCGCTTCACCTGGCGCGACAGCAGGTCCATCTCCAGATCGGCGACCTGTAGCTTGGTCACCGGCCCCTCGCCCTTGCTGCGGCGGGCCAGCGCTTCCACCCGGGCAAGCAGCTCGGCGAACACGAACGGCTTGGTCATGTAGTCGTCGCCACCGGCGCGCAGGCCGCGCACCCGGTCGTCGACCTGGGCCAGCGCGGAGAGGAACATCACCGGGGTATTATTGCCCTGGCTGCGCAGGGTTTCCAGCAGCCGCAGGCCATCCACCCCGCCCGGCAGCATGCGGTCCAGGATGATGGCGTCGAAGCCTTCGCTGGCGCCGAGAAACAGCCCGTCGCGGCCGTTATTGGCGTGCTCCACCACATGCCCGGCTTCCTTGAGGCCCTTCACCACGAAGCCGGCGACGTCCTTGTCGTCCTCGACCACCAGGATCCGCATGGCTAGTTCTCCTCGATGTGCGGCCGCTGGCCGACGGTGACGGATAGAGTAAGGTCGCGCGCCTGGCGCTCGATCAGCACTGGCAGCACCCGGCCGGGGGGTGCGGCGGCCACCGCGCGGATCAGCGCGCGGGCGGTATCGACCGCATCGCCGGCCACCTTGAGGATCAGATCCTCCGGCCGCAGCCCGGCGGCCCAGGCCGGCCCGCCGCGCTGCACCGCGACCACGCGGACTCCCTTGTCGTGGCGTGCGGTGCCCGCCCGGTCCTGCAGCGAAACGCCGAGCCAGCCGCGCGCAATCGTGCCATGGGCGCGCAACTCGGCGGCGATGTGGCTGACCAGTTCGCTCGGGATCGCGAAACCGATGCCGACCGAACTGCCGGTGGGCGAGAAGATCGCCGAATTCATGCCGATCACGCGACCGTCGGTATCGAACAGCGGGCCGCCGGAATTGCCCGGATTGATCGGCGCGTCGATCTGGAGGAAGTCATCGAACGGGCTGGCGCCGAGGTCGCGGCCGCGGGCCGAGATGATGCCGGCGGCAACCGAGCCGCCGAGGCCGAACGGGTTGCCACAGGCGATCACCCAGTCGCCCACCTCCACCGTGCGGCTGTCGCCCCATTGCGCCGCCGGCAGCGGTGCGGCAGGGGTGACCTTGATCACCGCCACATCGGTCAGTTCGTCGGCGCCGATCAGCGTGGCCTTGAGCTGGGTGCCATTGGACAGGCTGACGATGATGTTGTCGGCCTTGGCGATGACGTGGTTGTTGGTGA
>DATJEA010000191.1:0-14653 GCA_035497095.1 Acetobacteraceae bacterium
GTGACGCGGCCGTCCTCGGCGATCAGCGCGAAACGCTGGGCGCGCACGCCCATGCCGCGCGGCACCAGGTCCAGTTCCAGGCCCAGCGCCTTGGTGAAGGCGGCCGAGCCGTCGGCCAGCATGATGATGCCGTCGCCGACCTCCTGGCTCTTGCCCCAGGCGGCCATCACGAAGGCATCGTTCACCGCCATGCACACCACGCTGTCCACGCCCTTTGCCTTCAGGGCGGCGACATTCTGAACGAATCCAGGCAGATGCTTGGCGCTGCAGGTCGGCGTGAAGGCGCCTGGCACGGCGAACAGCACCACCTTCTTGCCTTTGAAGATATCGTCGGTCGCGATCTCCTTGGGGCCGTCGGCGGTGCCTTGCATGAGTTTCATCGACGGGATGGTGTCGCCTACCTTGATGGTCATCGCGATTCGCGTCCTCGGGTTTCGTCGGGCGGCCAATCCGCCCGCTATTGAGTCGTCGGGCGGCCAATCCGCCCGCTATTGCGTCGGCGGGCGGCCGATCCGCCCGCAATGCCAGACTCCTAGCCGCAGACGCGGCCGGAGTCACGATGCCACCGGATGCAGGGGACGCTTGCGCCGGACGCGGACACCGCCAAGATAGGGATCATGACACGCAAAGCGACTCCGCCCGATGACGACGACGACGACGCCCCGCGGCTCGCGGCGCCCGGCCCGGCGATGATCCGCGCCGCCGGCGAAGCGCCCGGCGAGACCTCGCTGACCGGACAGGTGCTGATCGCCATGCCCAGCCTGCAAGACCCGCGCTTTGCCCAAAGCGTGATCTATATGTGCGCCCATACCGCCGATGGCGCGATGGGCATCGTGATCAACCGGCCGCTGATGCAGCCGAGCTTTGAGGATTTGTTGAAGCAGTTGGAGGTGGCGCCGGTGCCGCCGGCGCGCACCATAAGGCTGTGCAGCGGCGGGCCGGTGGACAATGCCCGCGGCTTCGTGCTGCACAGTGCGGACTGGACCGGCGAGGGCAGCCTGCGGGTCAACCAGGACATGGCGCTGACCGCCAGCCTCGATGTGCTGAAGGCGATCGCCAAGGGCGGTGGGCCGCTGCATGGGCTGCTGGCGCTGGGCTATGCCGGCTGGGGACCGGGGCAGTTGGACGACGAAATCCAGCAGAATGCCTGGCTGTCGGCGCCGGCCGATGCCGAATTGCTGTTCGACGGCGCGCCGGACACCGCCTGGCGCCGGGCGCTGGCGCGGCTGAAGATCGACCCGCTGCTGCTGTCGGGGGCGGCCGGGCACGCCTGAGGCTGGACCCGGAAGACGTGAAGACTCACAAAGAGACGTAGAGGCGAAGAGGTGATTTTCTCTTGGCCTCTACGTCTCTTTGTTGGCTGGCTTCCTGGATTGGCGGGCGATAGCCATGCCTCCCGCGTCGCCGCTATGCTCCGTACCTGACCCTCACGGAGTTGCATGATGTCCCGCGCCGCTGCTGAAGCCGAGATTGCCCGGATAGCCGGGTTTGCCCAGGGCGATGTCGGGTTTGCCGCCCGGCATCTGAGCAGCGGCGCTGCGCTGGCGCATCGCGGCGGCGAGGGGTTTCCGATGGCCAGCACGATCAAGGTGCCGCTGGCGTTGACCATTCTGGAGATGGTCGACCAGGGGCGGTTGCGGCTGGAGCAGATGGTGGCGGTGGAGGCGGTGGAGATGAACCCCTCGGCGCCGATCGGCGAGGAATTCTTCCATCCCGGCGTGTCGCTGTCGCTGGCGAACCTGCTGGAGCCGATGATCACCCGCAGCGACAATACCGCGACCGACGTGCTGTTTCGCCTCGCCGGTGGGCCGGCGGCGGTGGCGGCGTGGCTGGCGCGGCTGGGGATTGCGGGGATTACCCCGAGTCGCAGCGTGCGTGATCTGCTGATCGTGCTGTATGGCATCGATCCCGGCCCGGAGGTGGCGTTGCGCGATGCGCTGCGGGCGCTGCCGCCGGCGGAACTGGCTGCCGCCAAGCTGCGCGCCCAGGGGCGCAACCCGGCGTATTCCAACGATCCGCGCGACCAGGCGACGCCGGAGGGGATGGTGGAACTGCTGGCCAGGCTGTTCCATGCCGAGGGCATCAGCGAGGCGGCGCGGGCGACGCTGCTGCCGATCATGGGGCGGACCAGCACCGGCCTGCATCGCATTGAGGGGCGGTTGCCGCCGGGGGTGGCGGTGGCGAACAAGACCGGCAGCGCCTCGGGCACTACCAACGACGTTGGCATCGTCACCTTGCCCGGTGATCGTGGCGCTGTGGCGATGGCGGTCTATGTGAAGGATTCGGCGCTGCCGCCGGCCGAGCGCGAGGTGGTAATCGCCAACGTGGCCCGCACCGCGTATGATTATTTCGTATTTATGGAATAAGTGCTCTTAATGAATAAAGTTTTTTTGCTTCTTTGTTTTCAGACAAAGAAGACTTTCTTCCTTCCGCCTCTTTCGGTGTAAACAGCCTTAACATGAGGTTCACCAGCGGAGCAGGCGGCCGGCGCGACCGCTATCATCACGGCAATCTGCGTGAGGCGCTGGTGGCCACGGCGCTCGATCTGATTGCCGAGCGCGGGCCGGCAGGCTTTGCGTTTGCCGAGGTGGCGCGGGCGGCGGGGGTGAGTCCGGCGGCGCCGTACCGGCATTTCCGCGACCTGAACGCGCTGCTGGCCGAGGTGGCACAACGCGGCTTCGCGCAGTTTGCCGAGGCGCTGGCGGCCGGGCGAGCGGAGGGCGGTGCCGATCCGGTGCGGGCGCTGGAGCGGTGCGGGCGCGCCTATCTGAGCTTCGCGCGGCGGGAACCGGCGTATTACGCGGCGATGTTCGAGACCGGGCTGACCCTGGAGGCCGATCCGGCGGTGCGGAGCGCGTCGGACCGGGCGTTTTCGGTGTTGCGCGAGGCGGCGGAGGCGGCATGCGCGGTGGCGCCGGCCGGTCGCCGGCCGCCGGCGCTGATGGTGGCGCTGCATCTGTGGGCGTTGGCGCATGGCATCGCGTCGCTGTTCGTCGGCGGCGGGCGGCGGCTGCCGATGTCGCCGGAGGAGTTGCTGGAGGCTGGCGCGCTGATCTATCTGCAATCGCTCGGCCTGGCCGGGGGCGGGGGAAAATCGACCGGTTGAACGCCGACGCGGCTTGAAACGGCAAACGCATCGCGCCATGATGTAAATGTGCTTAACATTATCCCCGGCGAACCGTCGGCGGGGAATCACACGGAGGCAGCGATGCTCCTTGCGGAGAAAATGGACGAGTTCGGCCGCGGCGGCTGGATTGTTGCCATGGTGCTGGGGTTCTGGCTGTTCTGGCCGATCGGGCTGGCGGTGCTGGCCTTCACGCTCGGCAGCGGGCGGCTGCGGCCATGGCGGCATGGCAGTTTCGGGCGCTGGTACAACACCGCCACGGACGGGGCGCCCGGCACGCGCGCCGGCAGCCCGTTTGGCTGCGGCTGGGGCCGGGGCCGCCGGGCGGGGCCGCCGCCGAGCGGTAACCATGCGTTCGACGACTATCGCGCCGAGACGCTGCGGCGGCTGGAGGCGGAGCAGCAGGAATTCGTTGAATACCTGGAGCGCCTGCGCCAGGCCAAGGACAAGGCCGAGTTCGACCAGTTCATGGCAGAGCGGCGGCCACGCCCGCCGGTGCCGGAGCAGCCGCAGGGCTGAGCGGCTCACGGCTGGGGTATACCCCGACTCTGTGGGAATCCGGAGAAACCTCTCGCCAACCGGCGCGGAAGCGATGCTGTTTCTTGCATGATCCACGCCGGCTTCCTTGACGCTGCATCGCGCCGCGACCTGATCGAGTTGACCCGCGACGGCTCCGCGGCTCATCGGTTGGCTCGGCGCGCCAATGCGCTGGTGCTGTTGGACGATGGGATGAGTTGCGAAGCCATATCCAGGGTGCTGTTTCTCGACAACGACACGATCCGGCGCTGGTATCAGCTGTATCAAGAGGATGGGGTCGAGGGGCTGGCGAGCTTCAACCATGAAGGCGGCAACTGCCGGCTGACAGTGGAACAGCAGGACAAGCTGAAAGCCTGGGTCGCCGAGACCTTGCCGCGCTCGACACGCCAGGTTGGTGCGTGGATCGCGGCTGAATATGGCATCGAATACCAGACCCGGTCCGGCCTGATCGCGCTGCTTCATCGTCTGGGCATGGAACACCGCAAGCCGAAAGCGATCTCACGCAAGCTGGATCCGGTGAAGCAGGCGAGCTTCGTCAAGGCGTACCAGGCCCTGATGAACCAGCTGTCAGCCGATGAAGCGGTGATCTTTGCCGACGCGGTGCATCCAACCCATGCGGTGCGGCCGGTTGGCTGCTGGGCGCCGAAAGAGGTGCCGGTCGTGGTGGAACAGAGCAGCGGGCGGGACCGTCTGAACATCCACGGTGCGATCGACCTCGAGACCGGCCAGACCATCATGAAGGATGTGCTGACGGTGGATGCCTTGAGCACAATCATGCTGTTGATGGCGATCGAGGCGATGTATCCAGGCATGCGGTCGATCCACGTCTTTGTGGACAATGCCAGATACCATCACGCAAAACTGGTTCAGGCATGGCTGGCGAGACCGGAATGCCGGATCAAACTCCACTTCGTCCCGGCCTACTGTCCGCATCTCAATCCGATCGAGCGGCTATGGGGGCTGATGCATCGGCACATCACCCACAACAAATCCTACGCCACCTTCAAGGATTTCAGCATCGCAATGCTGACCTTCCTGCGCCACGAAGTGCCAAACAAGTGGCGCACCTACTGCGATGAGGTCACGGATAATTTCCGCATCATAAACCCAACGAAATCCCGCATTATCGCGTGAGCAGGGTATTGCTTCTTTTTGTTCACAAAAAGAAGACCCTTCCTCGCCTAAAGAGCCCCCCACCGCGCGGCGGCAGCCTCGTCGTCCTCGCGCGCGTCGACCCAGGTCTCGGCGCCGTCGGTGAAGCGTTCCTTTTTCCAGAATGGCGCCCGGGTCTTCAGCCAGTCGATCAGGAAGGCGGTGGCGTCCAGCGCCGGCTGGCGGTGGGTGGCGGCGGCCAGCACCAGCACGATGTTGTCGCCGGGGTGCAGCGGGCCGACGCGGTGGATCAGCGTACAGCCCAGCAGCGCCCAGCGGCGTTCGGCTTCGGCGGCGATGCGGGCCATCGCGCGCTCGGTCATGCCGGGGTAGTGCTCCAGCGTCATGGTGGCGAGCGGGCGGCCGTGGGCGATGCCGCGCACGGTGCCGATGAAGCTGCCGATGCCGCCGATATCGGTGCGCCCGGCGGTGAGCGCCGCGGTTTCCGCGCCAAGGTCGAAATCGGCCAGTTGCACGCGAACATCGGCCATCTCAGCCGCCGGTCACCGGCGGGAAGAACGCCACCTCGTCGCCGGGCCGCACCGCCGCCTCGGGGGTGGCGAAGTCCTGGTTGACGGCGCAGCGCACCGTGGCGGCCAGCGCGAAGGCGGCGGCGTGGCGGTCCGAGCGTTGGCGCAGCCAGCCGACCAGGGCGCCTACCGTGTCGACACCTTCGGGCAGCGTCAGGTGCTCCTCGCCGATGCCGACGCGCTCGCGCAGCCAGGCGAAATACAGGATCTGGACCGGACGTGGGGCATCATCCATGGGTCAGGGCTTCGGCTTCGGCACGTTCATGGTGCTGCCATCGGCGCCGATCAGGGTCAGCGAGCCGTCGGCGTTCGGCATCACCAGTCCCTGCTTGCCGTTCGGCAGCGTGTATGTCTCGACGCCGTTACTGCCGACCGTGGTGGTGGCCGGGCCGTCCGGCGTGGCGATCACCCGCGGGCGCTGGCCTGGCACCAGCCGGGCCGGGATCGGCGCCGGGCCGCGCACACCGGCCATGCCGGCGCCGGTGTCGAGCGGGGTGCCCGCCTCGCGTTGCAGGTCGGCCATGGTCTTGGCCGGCGGCAGCGGGCCGGGCCAGACATTGCCGGGCTCGGGTAGTAGCGGCGCCACATCGGAGGGCTGGCCCAACACACGTTGCATGTTCGGGGCGTTGCCGACCGGGCGGTTCGGGTCGGTATGCAGGCTCGCGGTGTCGCCGAAGAAGCCGCCGAATCCGGCGGTCGGGTTGCCGACATAGTCGCAGCCGGCCAACAGGATCAGGCTGATCAGGGCGATATGCCGCATGGGCGGGAGATCCTTGCATCGATGCAGGCGGGCGGGTGGGCGCCCACAATACCACATAATCTGCCCTTTGCGCCGCGCCGGCTCAAGTATATTGCTGCGCTGCGGCAGCGAAACCGAGATAGGCGCAGGCCCAGGCGGCCACCGCCTCGGGGTCGTTGAGCGGCAGCACCACGCGGTCGCAGGCGAGCGGCAAGGCCGCGTCGCTGGCCACCGCGACGATGTCCGCCCGGCCCGGCCAGATCGGCGCACGGTTCAGCGAGGGGCGGAACACCTCGATCTTCGGGTGCGGGTTGGCCTTGAAGCCCTCCACCAGCACCAGGTCGACCGGGGCGAGGCGGGCCAGCAGGTCGGGCAGTTCCGGCTCCGGCGCGTCGCCCATTTCGTGCAGCAGCGCCCAGCGCCGGGCCGAGCCGATCAGCACCTCGCGGGCGCCGGCGGCGCGGTGGCGCCAACTGTCCTTGCCGGGCTGGTCGAGGTCGAATTCGTGATGCGCGTGCTTGATGGTGGAGACGCTGAGACCGCGCGCGGCGAAGAGCGGGATCAGCGCGGTCAGCAGCACGGTCTTGCCGTTGCCGGACCAGCCGGTGAGGCCGAGCAGCTTCATGGCGTCAATCGACCTGATGCGGGATGGCGGCGTGGCGCAGGCCGGTGGTGAGATAGTCCCAGCCGGTGATCAGCGTGAGCGCGGCGGCGACCCAGAGCATCGCCTCGCCGATGAAGTTCACCGGCAGCCAGCCGATATGCAGGATCACCGCGCTGCCGTTGCCGGCCAGCAGCGCGCCGATCGCGCCCATCTGGAAGCCGGTTTTCCACTTCGCCAGCCGGGTGACCGGCAGGCCGATGCGGATGCCGGCGAGATATTCGCGCAGGCCGCTGACCAGGATCTCGCGCAGCAGGATGATGATCGCCGGATACAGGCCGGCGGCACTCAGATGGCCGATGCCGACCAGCATCATCAGGGCTGCGGCGACCAGCAGCTTGTCGGCGATCGGGTCGAGCATGCGGCCGAGATCGGAGGTCTGCTTGCGCTCGCGGGCCAGCTTGCCATCGAAATAATCGGTGATGCCGGCGATGCCGAACACCACGCTGGCGGCGAGGTCGGTGCCTGGCAGGCGCAGCGCCACCAGCAGCACCATCAGCGGGATAACCGCGATGCGCGACAGCGAGAGGAGATTGGGCAGGTCGGTCAGCATGACGGGCGGACAGTAGAGCAAGGTTGCCGCCGATAGAAGCCGGTCCCTGGCGCCGGATTGACCGGGGCTCGTGGCCGCCCTAACGATTCGGGCATGGAACCGTCATTCGCCGGCATCTGGCCGATCCTCTACGCATTTTTCACCGCCGAGAATCGGCTGGATCGCGCCGCGATGCGCCGGCAGGCCGAGATCTGCGTCGCCGGCGGGGCGGATGGGATGGCGGTGCTCGGCTTGGCCACCGAGGTCGCCAAGCTGTCGCCGGCCGAGCGGCGGCAGGTGGTGGAATGGGCAGCCGAAGACCTCGCCGGGCGGCTGAAGCTGGCGGTGACGATTTTCGGCGCGACGCCGGAGGAGCAGTGCGAGGCGGTGGCGCACGCGGCGGCCAGCGGGGCGGCCTGGGTGATCTTGCAACCGCCGCGCCAGCCGGGGATCAGCGAGGCCGAGTTGCTCGATTTCTTCGGCAAAGTGATCGAGCGCGCGCCGGTGCCGGCCGGCATCCAGAATGCGCTGGAGCTGATCGGCATCGGGCTGTCGCCGGCGGGGATCGCCGAGCTGGCGCGCCGGCAGCCGAATTTCCGGGTGCTGAAATGCGAGGCGCCGGCGACGCTGGTGGCCGAGGTGGTGGAGCGCAGCGGCGGCCAGGTGGCGGTGTTCAACGGCCGCGGCGGGCTGGAGCTGCCGGATAATCTGCGCGCCGGCTGCGTCGGCATGGTACCGGCGCCGGATTGCTTCGAGGCGCAGGTGGAGATCTATCGGGCGATGCGGGCCGGCCGCGAGGTGGAGGCGGAGGCACTGTATCGCGACATCCTGCCGGCGATCGTGTTCGTCATGCAGTCGGTCGATCACCTGATCTGCTACGGCAAGCGGCTGGTCGCGGCGCGGATGGGGATTACGGTGCATGACCGGGCGCCGGGGCTGGTGGCGAATGCGTTCGGCGAGGCGGCGGTGATGCGGTTCGCGCGCAAGCTGGGCCCGTATCCGGCCTAGCGGCGGGCGGCGATTGACCGTCTGCCGGGGCGGGCCTAGCGTTTTCGGCATGGTTTAACGGGGGAATATTCTATGGCAACCAAGGTGGCGAAGATCTGGGCGTCGGGCAAGGCCGTGGTCAATGGCTGGCTCGCCATCCCGTCCGGTTTCTCGGCCGAGGTGATGGCGCAGTGCGGCTTCGACAGCGTGACCGTCGACATGCAGCACGGCGTGCAGGACTACCAGTCGATGGTGCAGTGCTTCCAGGCGATGCAGGCGCATCCGGTGACGCCGATGGTGCGGGTGCCGTGGAACGAGCCGGGAATCATCGGCAAGGCGCTGGATGGCGGCGCGATGGGGGTGATCTGCCCGATGATCAACACCAGAAAGGAGGCCGAGAATTTCGTCAGCTACTGCAAGTATCCGCCGATGGGGAGCCGCAGCAACGGGCCGATCAGGGCTGCGATGTATGGCGAGGCGACCAGCTACCAGGCCACCGCCAACGACGAAATTCTGTGCATCCCGATGATCGAGACCAAGACTGCGATCAAGAACCTCGAAGCGATTCTGGACGTGCCTGGGGTGGCCGGGGTTTACGTCGGGCCGTCCGATCTCGGGTTTTCCTACGGGCTGCCGCCGAAGCTCGATCGCTCGGAGCCGGAAATCCTGAAGATCTACGACAAGATCATCAAGGAATGCGACAAGCGCGGCATCTTCCCCGGCATCCATACCGCCGGCGCCAAGGATGCGGCCAACTGCATCGCGATGGGCTTCCGGCTGACCACGCTGATGAACGACAGCGGCATGATGGCGACCTATGCCAAGAGCGCGATCGCCGAGACGCGGAAGAATTCGAAGGGCAAGGCGTAGCCGGGGCGGCAATCCGGGCCGCCATCGCGGATCAGGTCATGGGCGCGGCTCGGCCCGGCGCGGCTCCGGCCAGCAGGTCGCGCAGGCGGATTTTGGGCGGCTCGAACGGGGTGAGGTCTTTCGCGGCGATCTCGTCGATGAATTGCTCCGGGATGGCGATGCTCAGGCCGGCGAAGTCGGAGAATTTGAAGCGCCACCACTGGAGTTGCTGGAATTTTCCCACCAGCGGCTCCGGGAAGCGGTATCTGATCAGCTTGGCCGGATTGCCGCCGACGACCGCGTAATCGGCGACATCCTTGGTCACCACCGAACCGGCGGCGATGACCGAGCCGTTGCCGAGTGAGATGCCGGGCATCAGCGTTACATTGGCGCCGATCCAGACATCGTTGTGGATGACGGGAAACGGTTTTTGCGGGTTGCCGATGAACGAGGTGTAGCCGTCGATTTTTTCGTCGTCCAGGAACGAAGTTACGATGCTGCAAGATTTGTCATAGGTGAACAACGACGTGCTGATGGACTCCAGCGGATGTCTCGGCGCGGGCAGGCTCAGGCCGCGGGCGATTGAGCAATATCGGCCGATAGAAAGTTCCGGTTGTACCGGTGACCAGGAATACGAGAAGCAGCCAATGTTTGGCACGGCATAGCCGTTCAAGACCGCGCAATAGGGCTCGACTTCGCAGTCGTCAGCAAATGACAGCGTTTGGCCCGGCTGCAACCGGTGCAGTTTCCTGTTGTTTTCAAAAAACACCCGCTTGTCTCGGAGCAGGCCGATCAGATCCTCGGTCAGTCGAACCCGCATTGGCACGTCCCATGAGTCGGTGTCAGGTTACAAGCCCAACCATGAACCCGTTGTATCCCGCGTCGGGTGCGAGGGGATAACGTTTTTTGCTGCTTTGTTTCCAACCAAAGAAGACCTTCCTACGATAGCCCGAATTCGCCGGCCAGCAGGGTGTAGCTGCGGCGGCGGGCCTCGGAATCGTGGGTGGCGGTGAGCACGGCGACTTCCTCGACCTCGAGTTCCGCCGCCAGGTTGCGCAGCTTGGCGGCGACCACGTCCGCGGTGCCGTGGATGGCGCGGGCGCGGATCGTTTCCATGCGGGCCAGGTCGGCCTCGCTGTAGGTCTCGGCTGCGACCTCGGCCGGGGAGGGCAATGCCGCGAAGATGCCGCGGTCGCGCCATAGCCGGGCCAGCACGCGGCTGGAGACCAGGTGTTCAGCCTCGGCCTGGGTCTCGGCGGCGACCGCCCAGACGCAGACCGCGCCGAGCGGCTTGGGGTGGCGGGGGCTGGGGCGGTAGCCGTCGCGGTAGAGCGCCAGCGCCTGGGCGCAGCCGATGCCGTCGGTGATGAAGTGGGCGAAGCAGTACGGCAGGCCGAAATGGGCGGCGACCTGGGCGCCATAGTCGGAACTGCCGAGAATCCACACTTCCGGCGTATGCGGGCCGCGCGGCTGGGCGGTGATGCTGCGGAACGGGTGGCGCTCGATCAGCTCCTCGCCGGACAGCCAGGCCAGCAGGTCGCGGATATCGGCCGGGAAGCGGTCGGCGGCGGTGGCGGCGTTGGGGTTCAGCGCGTGCGCGGTGAGGCCGTCCGAGCCGGGGGCGCGGCCGAGGCCGAGATCGATGCGGTCGGGCGCGATGGCGTCCAGCACGCGGAACTGCTCGGCGACCTTCAAGGCCGAGTAGTGCGGCAGCATGACGCCGGCGCTGCCGACGCGGATGCGGCTGGTGGTGGCGGCGATCGCGGCGATCAGGATTTCCGGCGCCGAGCCGGCGATCGAGGCGGAGTTGTGGTGCTCGGCGACCCAGTAGCGATGGTAGCCCAGCGCCTCGCAGTGGCGGGCCAGCGCCAGGCTCTCGCGGATCGAGGCGTCCGGCGAGCGGCCGGAGATCACGGTGGACTGGTCGAGCACGGACAGGCGCATGGCGGTTTCCTCGAAATCCGCTCAGGGCGAGCGCTGGGCGGGTTGGGGGGCGGGCATAGGAAAAAGGTTCACATGGAGGCGGGAAGACGGGGAGGAGCAGGCAGGAGATAGTTATGCGGCATACCTATCATGCGTCATACCCTTCTTCTCCCCGCCTCCCCGCCTCCATGTGAACGTCTCTTGCTCAGACGCTCACATGGCCGAACATGGCGAGCAGGATGGCATAGAGCAGGCAGCCGACCAGGAAGCCGACCAGCGTGCCGTTGATGCGTACATATTGCAGGTCCGGCCCGACCCGCAGCTCCAGCCGGTCGGTGATGGTGCGGGCGTCCCAGCCGGCGACGGTGGCGGCGATGAAATCGGCCAGTTGCGTCTGGGCGGAGGGCAGCAGGCCGACCAGCGCGCCCTGGGCGGCGGCTTGCAGGCGGGCATGCGCGGCCGGGTCGCTTTGCAGCAGCAGGCCGAGATTGGCCAGCGAATCCTGCAGGAAGGCGACGGTGCGGCCGTTCGGGCGGGCGGCGTCAGCCTCCATCGCCAGGCGGACGCGCGACCAGACATCCCAGAACCAGACGCGCACCGTCTCGTGGCCGAGCACCCGGCCGACCGCGCGGCCCATCTCGGCGGCGCGTGCCGGATCGGTCTCCATGGCGGCGATCTCGCGGGCCATCCATTCGTCGAACGCGGCGCGCAGGTCGCTGCCGTCGGCCTCGGTCTTCTCCAGTTCGGCGTTGATCACGGCGAGCGCGCGGCGGGCCACGGTGGCGCCGAGCGCCCAGCCGACCAGGCGGCCGCCCTGCTCGCGCACCCGCTCCTCGATGGCACGTTGCAGGGCCTCCTCACGGCTGGCCAACAGGCCCTTCAACTGGCCGAGCACATAGCCGAACACCTCCTGATGGCGGCCGCCGGCCATCAACTGGCGCAGCGCGCGGGCGACCACCCGGCCGGCTTCCGGGCCGCCCAGCATGCGCGGCAGCAGGCGGGTGAGCAGGCGGCGGGCGCGGCCGTCCTCCACCGTGGCAAGGATGCGCGGCAACAGGGCAGCCAACGCCTCGGCGGCCGGGCGCGAGGTGGCCGGGTCGGCCAGGTAGCGGGCCAGGATGCCGGCGAGGTCGAGCCTGGCCATCGCGCGGGACAGGTCCTCGGCAGTGAACACGGTGTTGGCGACGAAGCGGCCGAGGGCGCGGCCGAGCCGGGCCTTCTGCGCCGGGATGATCGCGGTGTGCGGAATCGGCAGGCCGAGCGGGTGGCGGAACAGCGCGGTGATGGCGAACCAGTCGGCGATGCCGCCGACCACGCCGGCCTTGGCGGCGGCCTGCAACACTTCGGTCCACACGCCCGGCGGCATCCAGTAGGTGGTGACGGTGAGCACCGCCATCAGCAGCAGCAGCCCGGTGGCGAAGCCGCGATGGCGGGCCAGGTTGCGGCGGGCGTCGCGGTCGGGATCGGGATCGGCGGGCGCGGAGGACGATGTCATTGCATGGCAGGCTATCACGCGGTTCGGCTTTACCGGCAAGGGGGGGTGATGTTATAGTATAACAATGCATGATCCTCTTTCGTTGGGTTCCGGGCTGGGCAACCGGATGGCGCTGGCCGCGGCGCTGGTCGGGCTGATCTGGCTCGGCGTGTGGTGGGCGCTGTGACGCCGCCAGCGCTGGTGCTGACCGATCTGTCCTGCCTGCATCAGCGGCGGCCGGCGGTGCATCATCTGTCGGGCAGCTTCGCGCCGGGCAGCCTGACCGCGGTGGTGGGGCCGAACGGCGCCGGCAAGTCGACGCTGCTGCGGGCGATCGCCGGGCTGCATGACAGCATTGAGGGGCGGATTGATCGGGGCGGGTTGCGGGCGGCGGATATCGCGCTGTTGCCGCAGTTGGGCGGGCTGGACCGCAGCTTCCCGATCGCCTGCGCCGATGTGGCGGCCAGCGGCGCGCTGGCGCGGTTGGGGGCGTTCCGGCGGCTGCCGGCGGCGACCGGGGCGCGGGTGGCGGATGCGCTGGCGGCAGTCGGCATGGCCGGGTTCGGGCGGCGGCTGATCGGCAGCCTGTCGGCCGGGCAGTTCCAGCGGGTGCTGTTCGCGCGGCTGATGCTGCAGGACGCGCCGGTGCTGCTGCTGGACGAGCCGACCGCGGCAGTGGATGCGCGGACCGCGGCCGATCTGCTGCGGATCATCGAGGGCTGGCATCGCGAGGGGCGGACCGTGGTGGCGGTGCTGCATGATCTCGACCTGGTGAGCCGGGCATTCCCCGAGACCTTGCTGCTGGCGCGCGACCTGGTGGCCTGGGGGCCGACCGCGCGGGCTTTCACGCCGGAGACCCGGCTCAGGGCGCGGCTGGTGGCCGAGGCCTGGGCGGAGCAGCCGGAACTCTGCACCGAGGAACCCCATATCGAGGCGGCGGCGTGATCCACGCGCTGCTGTTCGAGCCGTTCGGCATGGCGTTCATGCGCCGCGCGCTGGCCGGCTGCGTGGCGCTGTCCTTGGCCGGGCCGCCGCTCGGGGTGCTGCTGGTGCTGCGGCGGATGAGCCTGACCAGCGACGTGTTGCAGCACGGGATTCTGCCCGGCATCGCGCTGGGCGCGCTGTTCGGCGGGCTGTCGCTGTGGGCGATGGGGCTGGGCGGGTTTCTCGCCGGGCTGGCGGTGGCGCTGCTGGCCGGCTGGCTGGCGCGGGCGACCGGCGGGCAGGAGGATGCGCAGTTCGCCGGCGTGTATCTGATCGCGCTGGCCGCCGGCGTGGCGATCGTCTCGGTGACGCGCGGGATCGATCTGGCGCATCTGCTGTTCGGCAGCGTGCTGGCGGTGGACGACACCGCGCTGCTGCTGATGGCGGGCGTGGCCAGCGTGGCGCTGCTCGGGCTCGCGGCAATCTGGCGGCCGCTGGTGCTGGAGAGTTTCGACGCCGGCTTCATGCGGGCGATCGGCGGGCGCGGCGGCGCCTGGCATCTGGCGTTCATGGCGCTGGTGGTGCTGTGCGTGGTGGGCGGGTTCGCGGCGCTGGGCACGCTGATGTCGATCGGGCTGATGATGCTGCCGGCGGTGGCGGCGCGGCACTGGGCGGCGGAATTGTCCGGGCAGGTCTATGCCTCGGTCGGGCTGGCGCTGCTGGCCTCGGTGTGCGGGCTGCTGCTGTCGTATCACGCCAACATCCCGGCCGGACCGGCGATCGTGCTGACGGCGGGCGGGTTCTGGGCGGCGAGCCTGCTGGCCGGGCGCCGGCACAGCCTCGCGGCCGCCGTGCTGCGGCGCGGGCATTATACCGGCTAACGAAAAAGGCTAGCGCGAGCGGCCGGCCTGCCAGAGCCGCCAGCGATAGGCGCCATAGGCAATACCGGCGGCGACCAGCACCACCGGGATCATCAACAGCGCCAGCCAGAGCGCGAGGCCGGCGACGATCACCACGCCGCCGAGTGCCGCCACCAGCACCGCCGCGCGCAGCAGCCGGCTGGAGAACGGCGGCTGCGCGCCGGGCCGGAAGCCGTGCGGCGGGGAGACGAACTCGCCGTCCGGCGTCATGTCCAGCGTGCGGCCGTCATCGGGGCGGGGGCGTTGGAGATGGATTTTCATGGCTTCGATCTGGCCCAGCCGCGCAGCCGGCGCAAGACGC
>DATJEA010000192.1:0-14950 GCA_035497095.1 Acetobacteraceae bacterium
GGCGACCAGTTCGATCAGCCGGGCGTACGGCGCGTTGTTCTTCTCGAAATTGCGGGTCCAGCGCTCGGCCTCGGCACGCACCGGCACCAGCGTGCCGGCGGTGACACTGTCGCCGGTGGCGAACAGGGTGACGTCGTGGCCCATCGCCACCAGCTCCTCGGTCAGCCAATGCACCACCCGCTCGGTGCCGCCGTAGCGCAGTGGCGGCACGGCTTCGAACAGCGGGGCAATCTGGGCGATACGCATGGCGGCGGAACCTTCTCGCGGACGAAATCAGGCTTGCGGCAGGACATGCTCCGTAATTGTGGCGCAATGACGGTGATCACGCCGGTATGCGGAAATTTTCCTCCGGATTCGAATCGGATGCGGCGGCTTCGCCCAATTTGGGCCGCAATGGCGCAATACGGTTCATGCCCATGTACACCGGGACATCGACCCACATGGGCTCCACGATCATCAGCTACCAGGGACGTCCGCTGGCCTTCCTGGCGCACTACGTGGCCCGCCATCGGCTGGCGCACGGCATCGTGCTGGGCTCGGTCACGCTGGCGGTGATCGCCGCGGTTTGCACCCAGTACGGCTTGAAATGGCTGATCGACGTGGTTGCGCGCGGACCGGCGGTCGGCGGGCAGGAAGTATGGCTGGCGTTTGCCTTCCTCTGCCTGCTGATCTGCACCGACAACTTCATGTGGCGGGTCGGCGGCTGGATCGCGGCGCACGTGTTCGTGCGGGTGACCGGCGATGTTCGCAGCGACCTGTTCGTGCATCTGGCCGGGCACGCTCCCGGCTATTTCTCGGAACGCATGCCTGGCACGCTCGCCAGTCGCATCACCGCCACCTCCAACGCGGTATTCCAGACCGAGAACACCATGTCGTGGAATACCATCCCGCCCTGCCTCGCGGTGCTGGTGGCGATCGTGCTGATTGCCACGGTCAACCCGGTGATGGCGGTTTCGCTCGCGGTGGTGGCGGCTCTGATGGCCGCGGTGGTGTTCCGGCTGGCGGCGCGCGGCACGCCGCTGCACCGGGATTTCGCCACCAAGGCGGCCGGGGTGGACGGCCAACTGGTCGACGTGATCTCCAACATGCACGTGGTGCGCGCGTTTGGCGCCACCTGGCGCGAGCATGCCCGGATCAACGGCACCATCGACACCGAGATGACCGCCCGCCGCCGCAGCCTGCTCTATTTAGAGAAACTGCGGCTGCTGCATGCGGTGATGACCGCGTTCATCACCGCCGGCCTGCTCGCCTGGGCGGTGGTGATGTGGCAGCACGGCCAGGCCAGCGCCGGCGACGTGGTGCTGATCTGCTCGCTCGGCTTCACCATCCTGCATGGCACCCGCGACCTGGCGGTGGCGCTGGTCGATGTCACCCAGCATATCGCCCGGCTCGACGAGGCGATCGCCTCGCTGCTGACCCCGCATGACCTGCCGGACGCCCCCGCCGCCCGCCCGGCGCAGCCCGGCCCCGGCCGCGTGGTGTTCGACGGCGTGCGCTTCGCCTATCCGTCGCGCAGCGCGGTGCTCAACGAACTGGATCTGGTGATCGAGCCGGGCCAGCGGGTCGGCCTGGTCGGCGCGTCAGGGGCCGGCAAGTCCACCGTGCTGGCGCTGCTGCAGCGGTTCTACGACCCGCAGGGCGGCCGCATCCTGATCGACGGGCAGGATTTGCGGCAGATCACCCAGGAGAGTCTGCGCCATGCGATGGCGGTGGTGCCGCAGGATATCAGCCTGTTTCACCGCACCGTGATGGAAAATATCCGCTACGCCCGGCCGGACGCCAGCGAGGACGAGGTGCTCGCCGCCGCCTCGATCGCGCGCATTCGCGACGTGATCGAGCAACTGCCCGAGGGCTTCCAGACCATGGTCGGCGATCGTGGCGTGAAGCTCTCCGGCGGCCAGCGCCAGCGTCTGGCGATCGCCCGCGCGCTGCTGAAGAACGCGCCGGTGCTGCTGCTGGACGAAGCCACCAGCGCGCTCGACAGCGAATCGGAATACGCCATCCAGGAGGCGCTGAACCGGCTGATGCAGGGCCGCACGGTGATCGCCATCGCGCACCGGCTGTCCACGCTGCAGAATTTCGACCGCATCGTGGTGATGGACAAAGGCTGCGTGATCGATGACGGCAGCCCGGAGGAACTGGCCTCCCGCCCCGGTCCGTATCGCGACCTGCTGGGCAAGCAGTCGATGGCGCCGCTGCCGCTGTCCAGGGCGGCCTAGAGTCTTCGCCTAGCGGGTGACGTGCGCGGCCACCGCCAGCCAATGGCCGTCGCGCTTTCTCCACACGTCGGTGTATCGCCCATGCCGCTGCTTGCCGGCGGCGTCGGCATAGCTGGTGCGGGCATGGATGATCGCGGTGTCGCCCTGGATCCGGATGCGCAGATCGTCGATCGACAACCCGCTGATGGTCACCTTCCTGGCGCTCTGCACCAGAAACCCGGCCCGGTCGACCAGGCTGCCATCCGGGTTGGAGCAGAGGAAATCCTCGGCGAGAATCTCCTCGAAGCGCTTCACGTCGCCCTCCTGCACCGAATGGATGTAGTCCTCGTTCAGTGCCGTCAACTGTTCCAGATCATCCGCCATAGCGCCCTCCCGGCTGCGTCGGCAGCCTAGCCCAAGGTGGCGGCAACGCAACATTTGGCTGCTTTCGCTAATGCAGCCATCGCCACGCCGCGGTCAGCAGCGTTGCCACCATGGCGGGGGCGCGGGCCATCGGCGCCAGCAGATAGCCGGCCCAGAACACCAGCCGCGCCAGCGCGAACACCGCCGCCGCCGCCAGCACCGCCGGCATCTGCGCGGCGGATACCGCCGCGGCCAGGGCCAGCAGGGCGGGCACGAAAATCAGCGTCTGCTCGACCGTGTTGCTGATCACCCGCTGGTTGACCAGCAGGAACCGGCTCTCCCGCCCGGCCATCGGGTCGAACGCCGCCACCACGAATCGCCCGGCCATCTGCGCCGCCACCATCGCCGCCAGCACGAAACACGCCGGCAGCAGCCATGCCGCCCCGAGGCCGAGCCGCACCGCCATGCTCGCCGTTTCGGCATTCACCGGGATCAGCGGCACCAGCGCCCGCCAGGCCAGGAAGGCGATGACGATCCCGCAGGCCGCGAGCAGCAGGGACAGGCCGCGCATAAGGACTCCAAGGATGTTCTTTTTTAAAAAAGAGCCAAAAAACCATTCGCCTTGCAACAGTGCAGATGCGGCGGCCGCCTACACTCCAATGGATAGAAAGTTTTTCTGCTTCTTTTTGTTCACAAAAAGAAGACCTTAACTTAAAGCCTCGCGCCCCATCTCGATGAACTTATGCCGCCGCTGCGCCTTCAGCGCCGCCGGCTCCAGCGACAGCAGTGGCGTGAGGGCCGCCTGCACCGCGTCGCCCACCGCTGCCATGGCTGCGGCCGGGTCGCGGTGTGCGCCGCCCAGCGGTTCGGCGATTACCGTGTCGATCAGTTTCATCCGTTTCAGGTCTTCGGCGGTGAGCTTCAGCGCCTCGGCGGCGGCCGGGGCCTGGGCGGCGTCTTTCCACAGGATTGCGGCGCAGCCTTCCGGCGAGATCACCGAGTAGATCGCGTGCTCCATCATCAGCACCGCGTCGCCGGCGGCCAGCGCGATGGCGCCGCCGGAGCCGCCTTCGCCGATGATCGTCGCGATCACCGGCACCGGCGCCTCCAGGCAGGCCTCGATCGAGCGGGCGATGGCTTCGGCCTGGCCACGAGCCTCGGCGTCGATGCCGGGGAAGGCGCCGGAGGTGTCGACGAAGGTCAGCACCGGCAGGCCGAACCGCCCGGCCAGTTCGATCAGCCGGCGCGCCTTGCGGTAGCCCTCGGGCCGGGCCATGCCGAAATTATGCGCCACCCTGGTATCGGTGTCCGTGCCCTTCTCGGTGCCCAGCACGACCACCGAGCGGCCGCGAAACCGCCCGAGGCCGCCGACCACCGCGGCGTCGTCGGCGAAGGCGCGGTCGCCGGCCAAAGGCGTGTAGTCGGTGATCAGCGCCGCCAGGCAATCATCGGCCTTGGGCCGTTCCGGGTGGCGGGCGACCTGGGTTTTCTGCCACGGCGTGAGCTTGGCGTAGGTGGCGCGAAGCTGGCGGTCGGCCTTTTCGGTCAGCCGTGCCACCTCGTCGGCGATGTTGATGCCGTCGGTCTCCGACATCTTGCGGAGCTCGTCGATCTTGCTTTCGAGCTCGGCGATCGGTTTTTCAAAGTCGAGAAAATGACGCATCGCCGGGCTTTAGCACCTGCGGCAGGCGAGGTCAGCCCCCTTCGGCCACCGCGCGCACCGCCAGCGGGTGATGCGCCTGCACCAGTCTCTGCAGCCGCTCGGCCAGCACATGGGTGTAGATCTGCGTCGTCGCGATGTCGGCATGGCCGAGCAGCAGTTGCAGGCTGCGCAGGTCGGCGCCGCGCGCCAGCATGTGGCTGGCGAAGGAGTGGCGCAGCACATGCGGGCTGACCCGCGCCGGGTCGATCCCAGCGGCCAGCGCGACCTGCTTCAGCATCAGCGCGAAGCCCTGGCGGGTGATCGCCGCCCGACCGTCATGCGCGGTGAACAGGAAAACCGGCGTGTCCTGGCCTTTTTTCGGCGTCCTGGCGGCGCGCAATGCCGCGGCGGCCGCCTTCGCCGCGTCGGACAGCGGCACCACCCGCTCCCGCCCGCCCTTGCCGCGGATCAGCAGCACCGCCGCGTCGCCGGACAGCGCCGAGCGGCGCAGCGCCAGCAGTTCCGACACCCGCAGCCCGGTGGCGTAGAGGATCTCCAGCGCCGCGACCAGCACCGGCGCCTGCTTCGCGGGCCGGGTGCGGGCGGCGGCCAGCAGCGCGTCGACCTCGGCCTCGGCCAGGTATTTCGGCAGCGCGCTGGGCAGGCGGGGGGCGTCGAGCAACTCGGTCGGGTCATCCTCGCGCACCCCTTCGCGCAGCAGGAAGCGGTGGAACTGGCGCAGGGCCGAGAGCTTGCGCGCCTGGGTGCGGGCCGCCTTGCCGGCGGCGGCGAGACCCTCCAGCCAGCCGCGCGCGGTGGCCGCGTCGGCCGTGGCAGCGTCCTGGCCGCGGCTGCGGGCATGCGCGGCGAAATCGTTCAGATCGGTTTCATAGGCGGCCAAGGTATTCGGTGCGGCGCCCCGCTCGGCCGCCAGCATTTCGAGGAACGCCTCCACATGCCGGTCGGCGGGCGGCGGCATGCTCAGGGCGCGCGCTGGAAATGGTCGTTCGGCAGCACTTTCTGCACCTGGCGCACCTGCGGCTCCGGCGGGAAGGCGCCCAGGTAGAGCACGCCGGCGCCGAGCCCGAGCAGCCCCAGCAGCAACACGAATAACGCGATACGACCCATGCCATTCCCCGGTTGTGGTGTGCGGTGCACTGGGTTGCAGTGCTGCCATCGCAACCCCGATGGCAGCACCTTGCGGCCCTGTGCTAGCCTCGCGCGTCATGACACGCAACACCGCTTTGAAGGATCCCTGCCCACTGCCGGCGCATCTGGCGGGCCGCAGCATCGTGCTGGTCGGCCTGATGGGCGCCGGCAAGACCTCGATCGGCCGCCGGCTGGCCGCCCGGCTCGGGCTGCCGTTCCGCGACGCCGATTCGGAGATCGAACTGGCCGCCGGCTGCAGCATCCCGGAGCTGTTCGAGCGGTTCGGCGAGGCGGAGTTCCGCGCCGGCGAGCGCCGGGTGATCCGCCGCCTGCTGGCCGGCGATCCGCTGGTGCTGGCCACCGGCGGCGGCGCCTATATGGACGCCGAGACCCGCGCCAGCATCCGCCACGATGCGGTCAGCGTCTGGCTGCGCGCGAGCCTGCCGACGCTGACCCGCCGGGTGGCTGGGCGCACCAACCGGCCGCTGCTGAACGGGCAGGACCCCGGCGAGGTGCTCGCCCGGCTGATGGCGGCGCGCCACCCGGTCTATGCCGAGGCCGATGTGATCGTCGATTGCGCCGACGAGCATCCGGACACCACCACCGCCCAGGTGGCCGACGCGCTGGCCGCCTGGCAACCGGCGCGGCGGCTGTCGCTGGCGCTGTCGGCCGGCAGCTATGACGTGGTGGTGGGCAGCGATCTGCTGAGCCGGGCCGGCGCGCTGCTGGCGCCGGTGCTGCCGCAGAAGCGCTGCGTGGTGATCACCGACGATATCGTGGCGCCGCTGCATCTGGCGACTTTGCTGGCTGGTCTGGCCGAGACCGGGATCGACGCGCGTCACATTACCGTGAGCGCGGGTGAGCGGTCGAAGAGCCTGCCGGTGCTGGCCGACATCACCGCTCAGTTGCTGGATTACGCGGTCGAGCGGCGGACCGCGATCATCGCCCTCGGCGGCGGCGTGGTCGGCGACCTGGCCGGATTCGCCGCCGCGATCACGCTGCGCGGGCTGCCGTTCGTGCAGGTGCCGACCACGCTGCTGGCCCAGGTGGACAGCAGCGTCGGCGGCAAGACCGGCATCAACACGCCGCACGGCAAGAACCTGCTCGGCGCCTTCCATCAGCCGCGCATGGTGATCGCCGATACCGCGACGCTGGCCACGCTGCCGCCGCGTGAATTGCGCGCCGGCTATGCCGAGACCGCCAAGGCCGGGCTGATCGGCGACCCGGCGTTCTTCGCCTGGTGCGAGGCACATGGCGCGGCGGTGATCGCCGGCGACCGCGAGGCGCAGGGCGAGGCGATCCTGCGCGCCTGCGCCTTCAAGGCCCAGGTGGTCGGCGACGACGAGCGCGAGGAGAAGCCGAATAATGGCCGCGCGCTGCTCAATCTCGGCCATACTTTCGGCCATGCGCTGGAGGCGGAACTCGGCTACGGCGCCATCCTGCATGGCGAGGCGGTGGCGGCCGGCATCGGGCTGGCGTTCCGGCTGTCGGCCAATCTCGGCCTGTCGAGCCCCACGGACACCGATCGGGTGACCGCGCATCTGGCCGAAATCGGGCTGCCGGCGGAGTTGGCGCTGCTGAACCGGCGGATTTCCGCCAGCCGGCTGATCGCCCATATGCAGCGCGACAAGAAGATGCGCGACGGCAAGCTGGCCTTCGTGCTGGTGCGTGGCATCGGGCGCGCCTTCACCCATACCGATGTGCCGCCCGAGGCGGTGCTCGATCTGCTGCGCGATGCCGGGTGCGAGGCATAGGCGGCCGAAAACGCCGCTGGGCGGATATGGTGCACTGCGCTAGACGATCTGCATGACGCTGTTCGCCTTCCTGCATCACCTGGCCTTCTGCGCCGGCCTCGCCGTGCTCTCGGCGGTGATGGTGCGGGCGATGATCGGCGCCCGCATCATGGACCAGCCGGACCCGCGCAAGGCGCACCGCACCGCCACGCCGAAGGGCGGCGGCGTCGGCGTGGTGGCGGCCTTCATGCTGGGGATCAGCGTGCTGTACGGGTTCGCCGATTTCTCCCGGTTGGCCGACCCGTATTTCCGCGGCGTGATCCTGGCGGCGTTCCTGATCGCCGTGGTCGCGTTCATCGACGACCTGCGCGACTGGCCGTTCACCGTGAAGCTGGCGGCCCAGGTGGTGGCGGCGCTGGCGGCGGTGGGCAGCGGGCTGTATGTGCGGGTCTACAGCGTGCCGCTTCTCGGCGAGCTGGATCTCGGCTGGTTCGGCGCGGCGGCGACGCTGGCGTGGATCCTGTTCGCCACCAATGCGATGAACTTCATCGACGGGCTGAATGGGCTGGCCGCCGGCACCGCGCTGGTGGCCTGCGCTTTTCTGGCGCTGATCGCCGCCGAGCAGCAGGGCTGGTTCGTCTATTTCGCGGCGATGCTGCTGGCGGCCGGGCTGGCCGGGTTCCTGCCGTTCAATTTTCCGCGCGCGCGGATTTTCCTCGGCGATGTCGGCAGCCAGTTCTGCGGTTTCATGCTGGCGGTGCTGGGGGTGGCGGCGGCGCGGTTCGGCGCGGTGCCGATGAGCTTCCTGCTGGTGCCGATGCTGCTGTCCGGCGTGCTGTTCGACGTGGCCTTCACGCTGCTGCGCCGGCTGCTGGCCGGCGAGAACCTGGCGCGGGCGCATCGCGGGCACCTTTATCAACTGGTGCAGCGCGCCGGGATGGATGCGCGGCTGGTGGCGGCGATCCATTGGGGCTTCGCGGCGCTGGGCGGACTGGTGGCGTTGCTGGCCACCCGGGCGCCACAGCCGCTGCTGCCGCTGGGGCCGCTGCTGCTGCTGGCGGTGCAGGCGCGCTGGGCGGTGTATGTGGTGCGCCGGGCGCGCGCCTCAGCGATCGGGGACTGGTGACGGCACTCGTGCCAGCAGCAGCGCACCGAGGGCCAGGAACACCACGATCACCGTCATGCCGGCGCGCTGGCTGTGGAACAATGCGGTCACCAGCCCCAGCGCCGCCGGGCCGAGGAACGCCGTGACCCGGCCGGACAGCGCGAACAGGCCGAACCAGGCGGCGCGCGCGTCGGGCGGCGCCATATGCGCCATCATGCTGCGGCTGGCCGCCTGGGCGGGGCCGACGAACAGGCCGAGCGGCACGCCGAGGCCCCAGAACCACGCCGGGTCGCGCACCAGCAGCACCGCGCTGCTCAACACGCACAGCGCCGCGAGGCTCACCAGCACGCAACTGCGGGCGCCGATCCGGTCCTCGATCAGCGCGAAGCCGGCCGCCCCCAGCCCGGCCGAGATGTTGAGCGCGATGCCGAAGATCAACACCTGTCTGGCGTCCAGGCCGAACTCGCCGGCCGCGTAGATGCCGCCGAACGCGAACAGCGTGATCAGCCCGTCCATGTAGAACAGCCGCGCCACCAGGAAGCGGCGCAGCGGCATCACGTGCAGCAGATCGCCGAGCACGGCGCGCAACTCGGTAAGCCCCCGCCGCGCCGCCGCGCCCCAGGGCCGGCGGGGCCCCGACTCCGGCACGAAGACGACGCAGGGCCAGGTGAACGCAGCCAGCCACAGCCCGGCCAGCAGCGCCGTGGCGCGGACCGGTTCGGCCTGCGCCTTGTCCAGCCCGAACGGCGGCACCGCCGGGTTGATCAGCACCACCAGGCTGAGCGCGAGCGCCACCAGCCCGCCGGCATAGCCCGCCCCCCAGCCCAGCATCGACAGCCGGCCCAGCCGCGACGGCGGTGCCAGATCGGGCAGCATGGCGTTGTAGAACACCGTCGCCACCTCGAACGCCACCGTCGCCAGCATCGCCAGCCCCAGCGCCAGCGGCACATAGCCGGGCTCTGGGCGGACGAACCACAGGCTCAGCGTCGCCGCCACCATCAGCGCGGTGGCCACCGCCAGCATCGGCCGCCGGCGCCCGCCGCGATCGGCGATCGCACCCAGCGGCACCGACAGCAGCGCGATCAGCACGCCGGAGGCCGCCTGCGCGCCGGCCCATAGCGAGGCGCCGGTGGCAGGGTCGGGCGCCACCGCCTGGGTGAAATAGGTGGCGAACACGAAGGTGGAGACCAGCGTGGTGAAGGCGCCATAGGCCCAGTCATACAGCACCCAGGACAGCACCGCCCGCCGCCCGGCCGGCGGCCTGCCGTCATGCGTGTCTGCGTTGCCGCCACCAGCCATCGCGTAGCCCCCTCCGGCAGGCTGCGCGACGTTGCGGCACCCATCATCGTGTATAGCCGTGCGCGGCCCGACCCGGCTATATCAGGGCGGTGTCTGACAGGGAGCACGACGTGAGGCTGGTGATGCATATCGGGTCGCACAAAGCCGGCTCGACCTCGATCCAGGAATTCTGCCGCCGCAACCCGGAGACGCTGGCGGCGGCCGGCATCCACTACCCGGCCGACGCCTTCCCGCGCTACCCGGCCCAGCATTCCGAGCTGAAGGGCCTGGTGCAACACGACCGGATGGCCGAGGTGCGCGAGTTTTTCGCCAGGGCGACCGCCGCGGCGACGGCGCAGGGGGCCGGCACGGTGTTCCTGTCCGGCGAGGACCTGTGCGCGCTCGGCCCGGGGCTGGCGCACCGGCTGCAGATGGCGGCGGCGGGCGCCTTCGCCAGCACCACCGTGGTGCTGCTGCTGCGCAACAAGCGCGACTATTTGTATTCGTCATACAAGCATCACCTGCTGCACGGCCCGGCCACCGCGGAGCATGATTTCGTCGCCCGCCAGATGTTTTCCCCCCGCCGCACCGTGGAGGCCTGGCGCGGCATCAAGGGGGTGGCGGTGGAGGTGCTGTCGTTCGACGCGATGGGCGGCGACTTCCTGGCGGAATTCTTCCGCACCGCGCTCGGCCTGGCGGTGGAATCGCCGATCCGCGTCAACCGCTCGCTCGACTATCTGACGCTGCAAACCCTGAACGCAATGGCCAAGCGCCCTGGCGAGGCCGGGGTCGATCCCGCGCTGCTGCGGCTGGTATTGCAGGCGGTCGCCCGCCAGCCCACGCCGGTGCCGCTGCCGATCGAGGACGTGATCGCCGACAATCTCACCCGCTGCTATCCGGACGAGGACTGGCAGGTGCCGGGGCTGGACTTCACCGCCGCCCTGCTGGCGCGGCGACAGATCGCCGGTGCCAACCCCGACCCGGCCGCCGATGCGGCGCGGCTGAGCGAGTTATCCGCCGTGTTGCAGACATATTTTTCCGCCAGTAGTCGTGCCGCCTGACCGGCGCGGCATTGGCCTCGCCGTGCCGCGGCGGGGCGTTAGCGCGGAGATCGCCATGATGCGTAGGGCGCTGGCTGTTCTGGCTCCGCTGCTGCTGGCGGCCCTGCCGGGGCACGCGCTGGCGCAGCCAACCCCGCGCAGCACCGGCAGCGGCTTTCTGGTCGGGCCAGGCCTGGTGCTGACCAACCACCATGTGGTCGCCGGCTGCACCAGGCTGGAGGTGCGCAACGACCGCAAGCAGCGCGCCACCGCGCGGGTGGTGGCCGACGACCCCCGCCGCGACCTCGCATTGCTGGCGGTGCCGCCTGGCGCCGGCACGCCGCTGGTGTTTCGCGACGGGCCGGCGGTGCAGCGCGGCGAAGGCGTGGTGACCTACGGCTTTCCGCTCTCCGGCCTGCTGAGCTCCGGCCCGACGCTGACCACCGGCGATGTCAGTGCCTTGTCCGGCATCCGCGACAATCCGCTGCATCTGCAGATCAGTGCGCCGGTGCAGCCGGGCAATTCCGGCGGCCCGCTGCTGGATCGCAACGGCCATGTGATCGGCGTGGTGGTGGCCAAGCTGAACGCCCTGCGGGTGGCGCAGATGACCGGCGGCGACGTGCCGCAGAACGTCAACTTCGCCATCAAGGGCAGCGAGGCGCTGGCGTTTCTGGAGGCGCACAACGCCAGGCCGCACCTGGCGCCGAGCACCGGGCCGGAGTTGCGCCCGGCGGAGATCGGCGAAATCGCCAATGCCGGGACGCTGTTCGTGCGCTGTTTCGGGGGCACAGGCGGCAACCGCGACCAGCCGCCGCGCGACCGGGCCAATGGCGGGCCGATCGGCGCCGCCTCAGGGGGCGGGCCGTCGAACGGCGGCGCATCGGGTGCCGCCGGCCGCAAGCCGGCCGACGACCCGTCGTTCCGGCTGGATAACCGCAGCGAGCAGGCGATCGACCAGGTGTTTGCCACACCCTCCGGCATGCCGGACTGGGGCCGCAACCGGCTCGACCAGGGAGCACTGGCGCCTGGCCGCGCGCATGTGTTCCGGCTGCCGCGCGGCCGTTGCGTCTACGACCTCAAAGTGGTGTTCGCCGACCGGCGGGCGCGGCAGCGGCGCAACGTCAATCTCTGCCTGCTGCTTGACCTGCCGGTGTCCTGATGGCGGATATTCCGGCAACCGTTAACATGATGTTCGGCATTCCCCGGCTTGATAAACAAATGCGCCGCCGCCTCGCGCAGACGTGAGAGCCGGTGGCGTATTGGCTGTTGCCGAGGACTGTCGCTTGTCGGCACCATCACCATATTGGATGCGATAGGGCGCGTGGCAGGCGTCGTCTCGTTCCAATGGCCTAATTCGTCAGCGTGGCAACGGCCTGTCGGATAAGCTGATAGATTGTCCGGATTGAGCGGCGTTCGGCCGTCGGCACGTGAAAGGCGGAGCAGGGATTTGGGGCTTTATACGATCACCGGCGGGGCGGGCTTCATCGGGTCGCATCTGGCGGACAGCCTGCTGGCCGCCGGGCATCAGGTGCGCGTGTTCGACGATTTTTCCACCGGACGGATGGAGAATGTCGACCCGCGTTGCAAGGTGATCCGCAGCGACATCCTGGACGCCGCGGCCTTGCGCCGGGCGCTGGATGGGGCGGACGGCTGCTTTCACCTCGCCGCGATCGCCTCGGTGGCGCGGGCCAACGAAGCCTGGCTCGACACCCACCGGGTGAACCAGCTCGGCAGCGTCGCGGTGTTCGAGGCGGCGGTGCGGGCCGGCGGCACCCCGGTGGTCTATGCGTCCTCCGCGGCGGTCTACGGCGATCTGTCCGGCCGGGTGGCGCGCGAGGATATGGCGCCGCGCCCGCAAACCGCCTACGGCGCCGACAAGCTGGGCACCGAGGTGCATGGCCGCATCGGCTGGGGCGTGCACGGGCTGCCGAATCTGGGCTTGCGGCTGTTCAACGTCTACGGCCCGCGGCAGGACCCGCTATCACCGTATAGCGGGGTCATCTCGATCTTCGCGCAACTGGTCGGCATCGGCGCCCCGCTGACCATGAACGATGACGGGCTTCAGGTGCGCGACTTCATCTATGTGCATGATGTGGTGACGCATTTCCGTGCCGCCATGCAGCGGCTGAAGGACGCGCCGGGGTGCGATGTGCTGAATGTCTGCACCGGGCGCGCCACCACGATCATGGATCTGGCGCTGATCCTCGGTGAAATTCATGGCCGGGTGCCGCGCATAAACCACGGCCCGGCGCGGCCCGGCGACATCCGCCAGTCGGTCGGCGATCCGGCGCGGGCGGTGACCACGCTGGGCGTGTCGGCGCGCACCGCGCTGGTGGACGGGCTTTCGGTCACCCTGGCGAGCTTACAGTCGCAGGCGGCTTAGGCGCGCCTCAGTCCGCCGCGGCCACGGCGCCGACCGCATGATCGCGCACCGCCTGGCCGAACACCTCGAAGATGCGGCGGGAGACCGCGTCATGGTCCCAGTCGTATTCCGGGTGCCATTGCACGCCGACCGCGAAGCCGGGCGAGCGGGCGTGGATCGCCTCGACGGTGCCATCGGGGGCCACGGCGTCGGGCACCAGGATATCGCCGAGCCGGTCGATCCCCTGATTGTGCAGCGAGTTGACGGCGATTTCGGTGGCGCCGGCGACCCGGTGCAGCCAACTGCCGGGGGTAATCCGCACGCTGTGCGCCTTGCCGGTGCGCATGCGTGGCAGCTTCTGCATCGGGGTGGAGTGGTCGATGCGGCCGGGCAGGTCCTGCAGGCGCTGATGCAGGCTGCCGCCGAGCGCCACGTTCATCTCCTGCAGGCCGCGGCAGATCGCCAGCACCGGGATCCCGCCCGCCACCGCGGCGCGGATCAGCGGCAAGGTCACGCCGTCGCGCTGGTCATCCTCCGGCGAACCTTCGGCCTGCGGCGGGCCATTATAGAGCCGCGGGTTCACGTTGGAGCGGCTGCCGGTGAGAATCAGGCCATCGAGCCGCGACAGCAGCGTGGCGATATCGGCATGGTCACCATTGGCCGGCAGCAGCACCGACACGGCGCCGACCACCAGGTCGGTGGCGCGCACATAGGTATCGGAGGCGGCGTGGTTCGGCGTGCCGAAGGCGCCGAACAGCTTGGTGCAGCAGGATATGCCGATCAGCGGTTTCATTTGCGGTGTAGTATCGCGGATCAGTGCGGCAAAATGAAGACAAACCGACTCAACCCCGCCCTGCGTGTGGCACAGGCGCCGCTTGTGGCAGATATGTCACCGCACACGGCGGCTCGTATTTGCTAGCCGCCCTTGCCGTAGCCGGGGCCGGGATCGACGAACTGGAACAGCTTGGGATCGAAATTGCCGCCGCGTTCGATGTTGAACAGCGAGACCCGCGTTTCGTTCTGCTGCGCATCCACCACCGACCACTGGCGCAGCGCCAGCGGGTTGTCGGCGAAGATCAGCGTCAGGCTGCCGTCGCCGGGGCTCGCGGTGCGGATCAGGCTGATCTGCAACTGGCCGGGCTGGCGAGTGACGGCGGTGACGGTGACCGGGCCGGACAGGCGGATGTCGTTTGACAGCAGGATGCCGAGCGGGGTGGAGGACAGCGGCAGCCGCGACACCTGCTGCAACTGCTTGTCCTGGAAGATCACCTCGCCGTAATTGGCCACCAGCAGGAACGGGCTGGGCGGGTCGTACTGAAACCGCATCCGCCCCGGCCGTGCGATCCAGGCGGTGCCCTCGCTGGTGCGCCCGGAGGCATCGACCTGAAGGAAATGCGCCCGCAGCGAATGCAGGCTGCCGAGATAGGCCTCCACCCTGGCGATATCCGCCCGATCCTGCGCGGTCGGCGCCAGCGGGGTCAATGGTGGCTGGGCCAGGGCCGGGACGGCGGCGAGCGGCAGCAAGGCGAGCGACAGCAGGGTGCGACGGTTCATGGGCAGGGATGTGGCATCACCCGCGCGGAAATCAAAGCCCTCGGCTATTCGGCGGCCACCGCGATGCCCCGCGGCGGCAGCTCGCGCTCCCACAATTCCGGGTTCAGCTCCTCCGGCCGGTCGGGGAAGAACACCGCGCAGCCCAGCGTCACCAGCGCGAACACCGCCAGCACCATCAGCGCCACCGAGGAACTGCCGAACCGGTCGTGCAGGAAGCCGACCAGCGGGGCGGCGATCGCGGCGCCGAGGAAGCCGACGAAGAAGCGGATCGAATACATCCGCGTGCGCATCGCCGGTGAGATATAGCGCGCCGTCATGGTCTCGTTCACCGTCACCTGGCCGAACACCACGGCGGCCACCGCGCCGGCCAGCGGCACCACCATCCAGCCATTGGCCAGCGCCAGCGCCGCCAGCGCCGGCGCCAGCACCAGCCCGAGCGGCAGGAACACCCGCTTCAGCGTGGTGCGGTCGATCATCCGGCCGACGGTGAACTGGGTCACCGCGCCGCATAGCGTGGCCACGGTGG
>DATJEA010000193.1:0-1769 GCA_035497095.1 Acetobacteraceae bacterium
GTTGGCGGTGCGGCAAAACATTGGGGATGGCGTTTGACAGTCCAGGAGTCGTTGCATCCGGCTACGTGCTATCGTTGTATCATCGCAATGCGGGGCGCCTGATGCCGGCGGCGTCCGGCGGCGCGGAAGCAACCGCGCTGATGCATGTCGACAACGTGGAGATGCGCTTCGGCGGCATCGTGGCGCTCGATGACGTGTCGTTCGAGGTCGGGCGCCGCCAGGTCTGCGGGCTGATCGGCCCGAACGGTTCCGGCAAGACCACCATGTTCAACTGCATCAGCGGCTTCTACCGCTTCTCCCGCGGTGACATCGTGTTCGATGGCCGCTCGATCACCGGCATGGCCCGCCACCGCATGATCGACCTCGGCATCGCCCGCACCTTCCAGAACGTGGCGCTGTTCGGCAGCATGACGGTGCGCGACAATATGCTGGTCGGCGCCCATCACCTCGGCCATAGCGGCTTCATCGCCAACGCGCTGCGGCTCGGCGCCAGCCGCCCGGAGGAGACCGCCGCCCGCCAACGCGGCGCCGAGATCCTGGCCCTGCTGGAGCTTGAGGACGTCGCCGACATCGTCGTCTCGGCGCTGCCGTTCGGCACCCGCAAGCGCGTCGAACTGGCCCGCGCGCTGATCTCCCAGCCGAAACTGCTGCTGCTCGACGAGCCCGCCGGCGGCCTCACCCACAGCGAGGTGGACGAACTCGGCAAGCTGATCCTGCGCCTGCGCCAGACCTTCGACATGTCGATCCTGCTGGTCGAGCATCACATGGGCCTGGTGATGAGCGTGTCGGACAAGGTCGTGGCGCTGGAATTCGGCCGCAAGATCGCCGACGGCACGCCGGACGAGGTGCGCGCCGAGCCGGAAGTGATCCGCGCCTATCTCGGGGAGGGCGACGATGAGCAAGCCGCCTGAAACGCCCGAGACCGCGCCGGAAACGCTGCTGGAGGTCCGCGGCCTGCACGCCGGCTACGGCGAGATCAAGGTGCTGCACGGGCTGGACTTCGAGGTCAGCAGCGGCGGCGTCACCACGCTGCTGGGCGCCAACGGGGCCGGCAAAACCACCACGCTGCGCGCCATCAGCGGCCTCATCCGGGTGCGCGGCGACATCCTGCTGGCCGGCCAGCCGATCGCCGGCAAACCCACCGAGGCGATCGCCGCCCTCGGCGTCGCCCATGTGCCGGACGGCCGCGGCACCTTCATGGAACTCACCGTCGAGGAGAACCTCAAGCTCGGCGGCTACACCAGGCGCGGCGACATCGGCGCCGACACCGAAAAGATGTTCACCTACTTCCCCAAGCTGCGCGAGCGCTTCCGCCAGCAGGCCGGCACGCTGTCCGGCGGCGAGCAGCAGATGCTGGCGATCGCCCGCGCGCTGATGCTGAACCCGCGCCTGCTGCTGCTCGACGAGCCCTCGTTTGGCCTGGCGCCGCTGATCGTGCGGGAGATTTTCGCCATCATGCGCACCATCATCGCCCAGGAAGGCACTTCGATCCTGGTGGTGGAGCAGAACGCCGCGCTGGCGCTGGCCATCGCCGACCGTGCCTATCTGCTGGAAACCGGGCGCATCGTGATGTCCGGCCCGGCCGCGGAAATCCGCAAGGACGAGGCCGTCCGCCGGTCCTATCTCGGGTATTAGGGAGCAGGCCGATGGATGGCATTTTACACCAGATCGCTTCCGGCATCGCCACCGGCGGCATCTACGCGTCGGTGGCGCTGGCGCTGGTGATGATCTACCAGTCCACCCACCACCTCAATTTCGCCCAGGGCGAA
>DATJEA010000194.1:0-4418 GCA_035497095.1 Acetobacteraceae bacterium
CCGCCGAGGCGCACGGGTTCGACGCGGGTGGCGAGGCCGGTGGTGTCGTTGGTTTCCAGGTACAGGCCGCAGAGTGTGGCTTCGCCCTCGGCCGGGTGCAGGCGTTCGCCGGGCATTTTGCGCCAGAAGCGGGTCGATGCCCCTTCCTTGCTCATGCCGATGACGCTGTCGTAGTCGCCGCACATCCCGGCGTCGGACTGGAAGGCGGTGCCGCCGGGGAGGATCTGGTGGTCGGCGCTGGGGCAGTGGGTATGGGTGCCGACGACCAGCGACACCTGGCCGTCGAAACTGTGCGCGAAGGCCATTTTCTCGCTGGTCGCCTCGGCGTGGAAGTCGATGACGATGGCGGCGACCGAGGCCCCGAGCTTGTAACGCGACAGTTCCACCGCGGTGCCGCGGAACGGGCAGTCGAGCGCATCCATGAACAGGCGGCCCATGGCGTTCACCACCAGGGCGCGGCGGCCGTCGGCCAGGTCGACGGTGATGCTGCCGGCGCCGGGGGTGCCAGGCGGGAAGTTCAGCGGCCGGATGACGCGCGGGGTTTCGGCGATGTAGGGGATCAGTTCCTTGCGGTCCCAGGTGTGGTTGCCCAGGGTCAGCACGTCGGCGCCGGCGGCGAAGAAGTCGCGCGCCATGTCCGGGCCCATGCCGAAGCCGTGGCTGGCGTTCTCGCCGTTGACGATCACCAGTTCGGCGCGCAGCGCGGCGCGCAGTTCGGGCAAGCGGGCAACCAGGGCGTCGCGGCCGGCGCGGCCGACCACGTCGCCCATGAACAGTATACGCATCTCGGGAGTCCCATTCAGTGTCCGGCGCAGCATACCACGATGCCAGCCGGTGGTAGACCGCACTCCGCCGGGATGGCTCTCGATCGGCGGCTAGGCGGCGCGGCTGCTGAGGATTTTCCAGGCGTGCGCGAAGGCTTCCACCATGGTTTCCGCCGGCACCGCGCCGGAGAACAGCACGTGGTTGGCCATGGTGAAGCTCGGCACGCCGTTGATGCCGGAGCGCCTGGCGTTCACGTCCTCGGCCAGCACCTCGGCGCGGCCCTCGTCACCGGCCAGCATCGCCAGCACCGCCTGACGCGGCAGTCCGGCGCTATCGGCCAAGCCGGCCAGGGTCTCGGCGTCGCCGATATCGGCGCCTTCGGTGAAGTAGCCGGCGAACAGCGCCTCCACCACCGCGCCCTGCACGCCGTGCGCGCCGGCCAGCCGGATGGTGCGGTGGGCGGCCAGCGTGTTCGGGGTGCGGCGTTGCAGGTCCATGCGGAATTCCAGCCCGGCCGCCCTGCCCTTCTCGGCCAGCTGCGCGTCCAGTTGCTGCGACCGCTCCCAACTGCCGAATTTGCTGGTGCGATATTCGCGCCGGTCGATGCCGCCTTCCGGCATGTCCGGGTTGAGCTGGAACGGGTGCCAATGCACCTCGAAATCGAGCCCCTGCTCGGCCAGCACCGGCAGCGCCTGCTCCAGATGCCGCTTGCCGACATAGCACCACGGGCAGATGGCGTCGGAAATGATGTCCAGGCGGGGTGCATTGGTCATGCCGGCCTCCTCATGTGTCGCGCGATTCTGGGGCGCGGCTTGTGGTGCGCGCCTGTCTGGGCAACATCTAATACCGCCAGCAGCCAAACGGGAGACCCCTCATGCAATATCGCTCGGCCCTTATCGTCGGCGCCGGCGCCGGCCTCAGTGCATCGCTGGCGCGGTTGTTCGCCAAGAATGGTCTCGCGGTGGCACTGGCGGCGCGGCGGACCGATAAGCTGGCGGAACTGTGCCGGGAGACCGGGGCGCGTGCATTCGAATGCACGGCCGAGGATCCGGCCAGCGTCGCCGCGCTGTTTTCTGCCGTCGAATCGGCCGGTTTTGCGCCGGATGTGGTGGTTTTTAACGCCTCTGCGCGGGTTCGTGGGGCAGTTTCCGAGCTTGATCCGGCCGACGTGAAGCGGGCGATCGAGATCACCGCGTTCGGCGCCTTCCTGGTCTCGCAGCAGGCGCTGCGCCGGATGCTGCCGAAGCGCGAGGGCGCGCTGCTGCTGACCGGCGCCACCGCCGGGGTAAAAGGTTTTGCGAATTCAGCGGCTTTCGCGATGGGCAAGTTCGCGCTGCGCGGTCTGGCGCAGGCGATGGCGCGCGAGGTGTCACCGCAGGGTGTGCATGTGGCGCATTTCGTCATCGACGGCGGCATCGCCACCGCCGCCCGCCCGGCGCCGGCCGACCAGCCGGACAGTCTGCTGGACCCGGATGCGATCGCCGAGACCTACTGGCATGTCATGCACCAGCACCGCAGCGCCTGGAGTTGGGAGGTCGAGTTGCGGCCGTGGACCGAACGATTCTAACGGGTTATGCGGGGTCTGGCATGAACGGGAACGGGCCGGGATAGCGCTCGACGAAGCCGGTATGGCTGACCACGCCCTGCCCCTCGATCCAGCAATGCGCCAAAAAGCAGGCCGGCTCCAGATTCCACAGGCCAGGGTGGTCGCTGAACAGGTCCAGTTCGACGATATGCGCCACCCCCGGCGCGATGATCGCGGTCGCCTGGGCGATGCGGGTGGTGATCTGGCGATGGTGGTGACCGGTCAGGATCAACTGCACCTGTTTATGCCGTGCGATCAATGCGTTGAAGGTCGCTGGTTCACGCAGGATGATGCGGTCCATATGGCCGATGCCGCAGACAAAGCTGGGGTGGTGCATCACCACCACGGTCGGCGTGTCGGGTGCGGCGGCCAGCGTGGCGTCGAGCCAGGCCAGGCGCTTTGGGCACAACTCGCCATCGGTCTTGCCCTGGATCAAGGTATCCAGCAGCACCAGCCGCACCGGCAGGTCCTCGACGGTGTATTGGATGAACTCCGGATCAGTGGTGACCCCCGGCAGGTGCGCCAGTTCGGCGCGCATGTTCACGCGGTGGTCGTGGTTGCCGGGGATGACGTAGACCGGGATGTCGATCAGCCGGCCGAGCACTTCGGCGAAGCAGCGATATTCTTCCACCCGGCCGTTATTGGTCAGGTCGCCGGAGATGATCAGCGCATCGGCGCGCGGGCGGAAATCGCGCACCGCGCGCAACGCCCGCTCGGCGAGCATATTGGTCTCGCAGGCGCGCATCGCGGCCAGGCCGCGCGGGCGCATATGCAGGTCGGTCAGGTGCAGCAGAATCATTCGCGTTTCCAGTGCTTATGGCGGCGGCGCTACTTCGGCAGGTTCGCCGCCGTGCCGCAAGCCGGCGCCTCGATCGCCGACAGGAAACGGGCGCGGCCGCCGCGGGTGTGCTCCTCGGCGTAGAGCCGCGCCTGCTCCGGGGCGCCGGCCATCAGCGCCTCCAGGATGCGGCGGTGGCCGGCATTGGATTCGGCCATGGTGGCGGCGCGGTCGAACGAGCGGCGGCGGAACAGCATCAGCTTGCGGGTCTGCTGCAGATACACCGCCTCGACCTGACGGTTGCGGGCGAATGCCATGATGTGTTCGTGGAAGGCGATGTTGAGGGTGAAGAATTTCTCCGCGGCGTTGGCCGCCGCCGCCGCCTCCATGCCTTCATACAGGCCGCGCAGGTCCAGCGCCTGGTCGGCGGTGATGCTGTCGGCCAATTGCGCGCAGCCGAAGCCGAACAGCAGCGCGTTCAGCGCATAGGTGTCGAGCGCCTCGTCGAGCGGCACGGTGCGGATGAAGGCGCCGCGGTTGAGGATCACGGTGACCAGGCCGACCCGCTCCAGCAGCCGCGCCGCCTCGCGCACCGGGCCGCGGCTGACGCCGAGTTGTTTGGCCAGCGCCACCTCGTTCAGCCGCTCGCCGGGCGACAGCGTGCCGTCGATGATCATGCGTTCCAGTTCGGCGCGCACGCGGGCGCTGAGCGGGTGCGGTGCGGGATCGATTGTTGACATTTCATCTCCGATAACTTGGCCTATAATCAACCAATTATGAAATTTCAACTGTGACAAATGGTCTCGCGTCGACTAAACTGTTTACAATTTTGCGTGCCGGCCCCTAGGTTCATGCAACGGGAAGGAAATCAGCCAGTGAATGACGCACAGCCCGAACGGCGCGCCGAACCCGGCACCGCCAGCAGCGACGGCCTGCCATTGCGCGGCATCCGCGTGCTGGACCTGACCCTGGCGCGCGCCGGGCCGACCTGCGTGCGGCATCTGGCCGATTGGGGCGCCGAGGTGATCCGCATCGAGCCGCCGCCGGTCGGCGAGCAGGGCGACATCACCGGCAACCGCGACGGCTTCGATTTCCAGAACCTGCACCGCAACAAGCGCGCCATGCAGCTCGACCTCAAAAGCGAGGCCGGCAAGCAGATCTTCCGCGAACTTGTCGCGCAGGCCGATGTGATCGTGGAGAACATGCGCGCGCGGGTGAAATACCGGCTGGGCGTGGATTACGACAGCGTCAGCAAGATCAATCCGCGCATCGTCTACGGCTCGATCTCTG
>DATJEA010000195.1:0-5018 GCA_035497095.1 Acetobacteraceae bacterium
TCGAAATACCCCATCACCAGCCCAGCCGAGTCGGTATAGGCGACGAACTTGTCCATCCGCCCGCCATTGATCTGCATCTGCTCGCGGTAGAACTCGTGGATCAGGTTGCCGCTCTTCGCCTCCAGCGACACATACGGCTCCATCAGGAACGGCGCATTCGCCAGATTGGCGGGGAAGCGCGGGTCCGGCCCGCGCGGCTTCAGGTTGCTGTCGATCGGTTGCGGCAGGGTGGCATAAACCCGCCCCTCGCGGTCCACCTGCTTCGGCCGATAGATCGCGTTGGCGATACCGTCGGCGCCAGGAAACAGCCCGAACATATTATCGAAGCTGCGATTCTCCTCGAACACCACCAGGATATGGCCGACCTTGGCCAGCGCCGGCGGCTCGGCGGCCCGCGCGCCCGTCATCACCAGCAGCAGCGAAGCCGCCACCATGCCGAATCCGCGCGTCATCGCTTTCGCTCCGAATGTATCCCAAGCGCAACGCTAATCCCGCGCCGCCGCGGCCGTCAACGACGACCTCGGCGCCGTCAGTTGAACCGCGCCGGATCATACGGCGCGGGATCGATCACCGGCGGCTTGCCGCTGACGATATCGGCCACCAGCCGGCCCGACATCGCCCCCGCCGCCAGCCCGATATGGCCATGCCCGAAGGCGTGCACCACATCGGCGCAGCCGCTCGCAGCCCCGATGCAGGGCAGCCCGTCCGGCGTCGAGGGCCGATGCCCCATCCACACCTTCACCCGGCTGGCCGGCAGGTCGCGCGGCAGCGCCGGGTAGGTGCGCAGCGCGTAATCGCGCAGGATTTCGGCCCGCTTCCAGTTCGGCGCCGCATACAGCCCGGCGATCTCCACCTGGCCGGCCACCCGTAGCCCATGCGCGGTCAGCGTGTTGGCCATCTTGCCGTCGCTCGGCATGATCGGCGTGCGCGGGGCGGCTTCCGGCGCCTCGATCATCGCGTGATAGCCGCGCTCGGTCTCCAGTTGCACCCGGTCGCCGACCATGTGCGCCAGATTGCGCGACCAGGCGCCGGCGGCGATCACCGCCCGGTCACAGGCGATATCGCCGGCCTCGGTGCGCACCGCGCGCAGCCGGCCGCCCTGAATATCGAAGCCGAGGGCCTTGCCGCGCACCAGCTTCGCTCCCTGCCCCTGGCAGTGGCCGACCAGCGCTGCGACATAGGCGCCGGGGTCGGAGCAATGGCCACCCTCCGCCATGAACAGGCCGAACTTATAGCGCCGGTCCAGCGCCGGCTCGCGCTGGCGCAACTCGTCCTCGTCGAGTTCGATCCATTTCACCCCCTGCGCCGCCCGCACGTCCCAGGAGAACTTCTCCGCCTCATAATCGGCGCGGCTGGGGAAGATATTGAGCAGCCCGGTGCGATGGATCAGCTCGCCGACGCCGGCCTCCTCGGCCAGCTTGCGGTGCCGCGCCGGGCAGTCCGCCACCAGCGGCCGCAACGCGGCGGCGATGCGATGCACCTTGGCCGGCGTCGAGCCCGCCGCCAGGAACCGCCGCAGCCAGGGCAGCGCTTTCGGCAGATAGGACCAGCGCAGCGCCAGCGGCCCCAGCGGGTCGGCCAGCCACCCCGGCACCTTCTTCCACAGCCCGGGGGCGGACATCGGCACCACCGAACTCGGGCTCAGCCAGCAGCCATTGCCGTAGCTCGCCGCCTGTTCGCCGCCGGGGTCGCCGGGCTCGACGATGCTCACCTGATGCCCGTCGCGCAGCAACTCCACCGCCGTCGCCGCGCCGACGATGCCGGCCCCGATCACCACCACATGCATAAGTTTCGTCCCCCGGACTTTTCGCCGCCGCCCAACCGCGCCACGATAGCGGCCTGCGGGCGGCTGCATAGCCCGGCACAGGAGCCAAACCGATGATCTACGAACTGCGCATCTACCGCACCAACCCCGGCAAGATGCCGGCGCTGCTCAACCGATTCGCCAACCACACGCTGAAGCTGTTCGAGAAGCACGGCATCCGTCAGGCCGGATTCTGGACCACCGTGGTCGGCGAATCGACCAACGATCTCACCTATATGCTGGCCTGGGAGTCGATGGCCGAGCGCGAGACCCGCTGGAACGCCTTCGCCAGCGATCCGGAATGGCTGGCGGTGCGCGCCGAGTCGGAGAAGGACGGCGCGATCAACGCCAATGTCAGCAACTCGTTCCTGACCCCCACCGCGTTCTCGTCGGTCAAGTAGCTGCTCACCCTGCTGCTGGTCGCCGCCGGCGCCGCCATCGCCGGCTTCGTGCAGGGCATCTCCGGCTTCGCCTTCGGGCTGACCGCGCTGGTGTTCTGGGCCTGGGTGGTGCCACCCGCGGTGGCCGCACCGCTGGTGGTCGGCTGCTCGCTGCTCGGCCAGTTGCTGACCATCCGCGCCGCCCGGCAGGGCTTCAACCTGCGCCGCGCGCTGCCATTCGTGGCCGGCGGGGTGATCGGCGTGCCGCTCGGCGCCTGGCTGCTGCCGTATATCCCGCAGGACGGCTTCAAGGCCGGGCTGGGCGTGCTGCTGCTGCTCTGGTGCCCGACCATGCTGCTCGCCGCCGAGTTGCCGCGCATCACCGCCGGCGGCCGGCTGGCCGATGCCGGCGCCGGCTGGATCGGCGGCGTGATGGGCGGGCTGGGCGGCCTGTCCGGCCCGGCGCCGACGCTGTGGTGCACGCTGCGCGGCTGGGACAAACATGCCCAGCGGGCGGTATTCCAGACCTTCCACACCAGCATGCACACGCTGACCCTCACCGCCTATTTCTTCAGCGGCCTGCTGACCGCACCCACAGGTCAGATGTTCCTGGTCGCGGCGCCGGCGATGCTGGTGCCGTCGCTGATCGGTGCCCGACTGTATCACCGGGTCAGCGATCGAGCTTTCCGCCGCTTCGTGCTGATTCTATTGCTCATCTCAGGTGCATTATTATTGATGCGGGCGGTGCCCAGGTTGGTGTAACAAGATGCGACGGGGTACCATGGTGCCCCGATTCGCAACTGACAACACCGGGAGCAGCCATGCCGCACCCAATCGCCGAGGATGTTCGCGCCCAGGTCATCGCAGCCGTCGCCGCCGGCATCTCGGCGCGCGAGGCGGCACGACGGCTGGGCGTATCGGTCAGCAGCGCGATCAAATGGACCCAGCGCTGGCGCAACAGCGGCAGCTTTGCCGCCACCCCGGCGCAGTTCCAGCCACGCTCGCCCTTGCAGAACCAGTCCGAATGGCTGCTGGAACTGGTGCGCGCGCAGCCGGGCATCACCCTGGCCGCGGTACGGCGCCTGTTGCAGGACCGCGGCACCAACGTGGCGCTGAGCTCGGTGTGGCGGTTCTACGACCGGCACGGGATCCGGCTGCGGCAGCATCGCGGGACGACGCAGTGAAGGAAGGTCTACTTTTTGTTACTCCGTTCGGCTGAGAACCCGAAAATCTGCGATCGGCGGCGCGGTGCGCGGATGGCAGGCAAGCAAGCAGGATTCACAAAGAGACGTAGAGGCGAAGCGATAGAGGATCCTCTTCACTTGCTCCTCTTCGTCTCTACGTCTCTTTGTGAATCTTCCCTGTCGAAAGCCGACACCGGACGGATTTCGGGTCTCCAGACGATCAGGGTGGTGAACAAAAAGAAGACCTTCCTTGCCTCCCCTGGGCACCGACATCCAGCGCGATAAGAGCCAAACTCTTTATTCCCCAGCCTGTGCGGGCGGCATCAGAATGCCGCGATGGTGCAGCCGCCGCCCTTGGCTTTCACTTCGCTGCAGAACTGCCCGGCCTGGCGGCTGCCAGAGAAGCCGCCGGTGCGCAGCCGGTAGAACACCCGGCCGTTATGCTCCACTTTCATCACCGCCGGCGACTTGCCGTTCAGCAGGTCGGGCATCCGCCGCTCCAGCCGGTGCCATTCGGTCATCGCCGCCGCCTCCGAAGGCAGCGCCGCGAGTTGCACCAGCGTACCGGCATGCACGGCAGGCGCCGGCTGCGCTGCCGCTGAACGGGGCGGCGGGCCGGGCGGCCGCGGCGGCACCGGCGGCAGCGCCGTGCGCAGGGCCACCGGCTCGGCCGTCGCGGCGGGATGCGCCGGCGCTTGCGCCACGACAGCAGGCGCGGCGGCGGGTTTCGGCTCCGGCGGCCGCTGGGCGGCGGCCAGTTTCGCGGCGGCGGCGGCGCGCGCGGCTTCCTCGGCGGCGGCCTGCTCGCGCAGCGCCTGCAACTTCGGCGCCTCCGGCGGCGGCGCCAGCACCGTGTCGCCCTCCGGCTTGCCGGACAGGATCGAGGCGTCCTTGCCGAGTACCGTCATGCCGCCCGGATCGGCCGGCTTCACCCGCAACGGCCCGGCCGCGGCCTCGACCACCGGCAGCCCGTTGGCGCGATGCCCGGTCAGCGACCAGGCGCCGACCAGCACCATCAGCGTGCCGGCAATGACGCCGGCGGCGACCAGCAGGCGTTTGGTGTTGGGGTCCAGCCCCGGCCGTTGCCGCGACACGCGATAACTCGGCCCGGAGGCGGGCATCGGAATGTCCAGATCGTCGCGCATCGCCATCCTCCTTCCGCATCACGCGCGGATCAGCGCATCTCCTCGACCGGGGCGACGCCCATCACCGCCAGCCCGGACCGGATCACCATCGCCGTGGCGGCCACCAGGGCCACCCGGGCGCGGGTCTCTTCCGGTGCATCGGCGCGCAGGAACCGCAGCGCAGCATCGTCCCTGCCCCGGTTCCACAGCATATGAAAGTCGGCCGCTAAATCATAGAGGAAAAACGCTATTCGGTGTGGTTCGCGCGCCAGCGCCGCCGCTTCCACCACGCGCGGCCAACTGGCGATGCGGCGGATCAGCGCCAGATCGGCGTCATGCGCGAGGCTGGTAAGCTCCGCCTCGGCAAGGGCTTGTGGTGTGGTCGCGGCCTCACCCAACATCTCGCCGGCGGCACGCAGGATGCTGCGGCAGCGGGCATGCGCGTATTGCACATAGAACACCGGATTTTCCCGCGTCTGCGCCACCGCGGCGGCGATATCGAACTCCATCTGGGCGTCGGATTTGC
>DATJEA010000196.1:0-2991 GCA_035497095.1 Acetobacteraceae bacterium
AGCGCTTCCCCAACGCCAGGCTGGGCCGCTGGCACGAGGGCAAGGTGGGGCCGCACCCGCAGGCGATGTACCAGATCGCCTTCGAGAACCCCGACTATCCGGCGCTGTCGGCCTTCCTGGCGCTCAACCGGCGGGGGTTGACCATTCTGCTGCACCCCGAATCCGGCCGGCCGAAGGAAGACCATCTGCACAACGCGCTGTGGATGGGCGCCGTGCTGCCGCTCGACGCCAGCATTCTGGACGACACCGATTGACCGCCAACCGGGCTGACCCGATCGCCAGGCGTTCGGCGATATTGCGCCGCTTCTACGCCCGCTACGTCGCCGCCCGCGCCGGCGTGACCGACAGCCGCGTGATCGCCGCCTTCGCCGCGGTGCCGCGCGAGGCGTTCGCCGGCCCCGGCCCCTGGTCGGTGCTGGCGATCGGCCCCTGGTCCGACACCGGCCGCTATGTGCGCACGCCCGACGCCGACCCGGCCTTTCTCTACCACGACACCCTGATCGCGCTGGACGCCGCGCGCGGCATCAATATCGGCGAGCCCAGCCTGCACGCCAGATGCCTCGATGCGCTGGCGATCCGGCTCGGCGAGACCGCGCTGCAAGTCGGCGCCGGCAGCGGCTATTACACCGCGATCCTCGCCGAACTGGTCGGACCCGGCGGCCGGGTGCATGGTTACGAGATCGACCCCGCGCTGGCGGCACGCGCCACCGCCAATCTCGCGGATCGTCCCTGGGTGAGCCTGCATGCCGGTTCCGGCGTGGCCGACGGCTTGCCGCAGGCCGATATCGTCTACGTCAATGCCGGCCTCACCCAGCCGAGCCGGGCCTGGCTGGACGCGCTGCGCCCCGGCGGACGGCTGCTGTTCCCGCTGCAACCGCTCGATGGCTATGGCGCCATGCTGCTGGTCCGGCGGCCGAAAGCCGGCGGTACCTGGCCGGCCCGGTTTATCTGCCGCGCCGGCTTCATTGCCTGCCAGGCCCGTCAGGACGCCGCGACCGGCCGTCGTCTGGCCATCGCATTCGCCGGCGGCGACTGGACACAGGTGCGGTCGCTGCGGCTGGACGACGCGCCGGACGCCACCAACTGGTGCAGCGGCGATGGCTGGTGGCTGTCAACCGACCCGTAACCAAAATTTTTGGCGCTTGCGGCGCCGCGTGTTGGTGCCCAGGGGAGGGAGGCAAGGAAGGTCTTCTTTTTGTGAACAAAAAGAAGCAAAAAAACTTTTCATTCATTGGAGTGGATGCGACCGCATACTCCAACGAATGAAGTTTTTTGCGCGCTTTCAGAGCAACATTGGATCGAACGGCTTCGTTCGATCCAATAAGGTTGCTCGTCAAACGTGGTTCAAAAAAGCGCTGCTTGCTTACTTAAGCACGTCCACCAGCACCACCTCGGCATCCTCGGTCGCGGTAATGCTGATCTCGTCCTCATCGGTGACGGTCGCCCCGTCGCGGGTGTTGACCGCCACCCCGTTCACCGTCAGCGCGCCGCTGGACGGCACCAGGTAGCCGACCCGCCCGGCGCCCAGCGTGTGGCGCACGGTCTGGCCTTTGCGCAAGGTGCCGGCCAGCACGGCGGCGTCGGCGTGGAGCGGCAGGGCGCTGCCGTCGGCGCTGGCGCGGCCGTCGGCCAGCGGCACCAGCGCGCCGTGGGTGGCCTCGCCTTTCGGGAACGTGCGGGTGCCCCAGCCTGGCGCCACGCCGCGTTCGGCCGGGTGGATCCAGATCTGGAACAGCCGGGTCGGGATGCTCTCCTCGTTATATTCGGCGTGGGTGATGCCGGTGCCGGCGTGCATCACCTGCACGTCGCCGGCCTCGGTGCGGCCGCTGTTGCCCAGGCCGTCGCGGTGGGTGATGGCGCCCTCGCGCACGTAGGTCACGATCTCCATGTCGCGGTGCGGATGCGGGTCGAAGCCGGTGCCAGGGGCAATCTCGTCGTCGTTCCACACCAGCAGGTCGCCGACGCCGTTGCGGCTGGGGTCGCGGTAGCTGCCGAAGCTGAAGTGATGGCGGGCATTCAGCCACTCGTTCTGGAAGTGGCCGAGGCGGGCGAAGGGTTGCACGGCGATCATGGCGAACTCCTGCGAGATGGTTATAGGGGATGATAGTTCGATATCAAACGATCTACCCCGATCTGGTCCCGTCCCCGCCCCGACTCAAGGGCGCGCCGAATGCAGACCTGTCATGCGGCCGCCTTGCCCAACCGCCGCAGCAACTCCCCGAGTTGCACCAGTTCCGCGGTGCCGAGCCCGCTCATCGCGGCGGCGATATCGGCGGCGTGGCGCGGGAACAGCGCCTCGATCATGCTCCGCCCGGCCGGGGTGAGGTGGACCGCCAGCTGCCGCCGATCGCCGATCACCTTGGCCCGCCGCACCAGGCCGCGCGCCTCCAGCTTGCGCACCACGTCGGTCATGTTGCCGGCGCTGGTCAGCAGCTTGCGGCCGATCTCGCGGTGCGCCAGCGGGCCCTGGTGCAGCAGCAGCTCCAGCACCCCAAGCTGCGTCACCGTCAGCCCCTCGCGCGCCAGCAGCGGCTCGATGCGCGCCACCACGCAATGGCTGGCGCGCAGCAGCTTCACGTAGGCCCGCACCGCCTGCACGGTGGCCGGATCGTCGACGCCGAACATCAGGCGGCGGCCGGATGGGGCTGCGCGCGGGACGGTTCACCATGATGCATGGGCAGGGGCCCTCCTGGCTCAGTCCAGCGGCGCGCTGAGCCTGGTTTGCGCGGTGATGATGCCGCCGCGGTTGCCGATCTCGATCGAGCCGTAGCGCTGGCGGAAATACTCCGGCAACGGCCGGTCGCCGTCCAGCGACAGCCACAGCCGCAGCAGATGCCGCCGCTGCGCCGGGTCCGGCCAGTCGACGAAGCCGGTGCGGTCGTGCAGTTGCGAGTGGTTGTAGACGAACTGCATGTCGCCCGGCTGCAACTGCATGCCGAAATGCAGTTCCGGGTCGTTGGCCAGCGCGTCGAACATATCCAGCGCCGCGAC
>DATJEA010000197.1:0-12715 GCA_035497095.1 Acetobacteraceae bacterium
GAGTTCCACGCCATGTTGGCGATGTACATGAACACCCCATCGACCGGATACGGGTCGCCGGCATGGGCGTTCGGCAGCAGCATGTGCATCAGGCCGTGCAGGCCGAGCGGCGCCTCCCAGGAGAACGCCTTGTCGAGCCGCAGCGGCGTGCCGTCCTCGGCAACCAGCAGGTCCTCCGGGCCGCGCGGGAAGCCCAGCGCCATGCCGGCGAGCGGCTTGCCGGCTTCCCAGGTCTTGCCGCCGGGCGGCGGACCCGGTGGGATCGGCTTCGGATACGGCGCCTTGTAGCGCCAGGAGCCGGGGGTATCGATGGCGCCGAGCAGCATCTGCAGCATGTGCAGCGCCCGGCAGGTGTGGAAGCCGTTGCTGTGCGCCGAGATGCCGCGCATCGCATGGATCGCCACCGGGCGGCCGACCATGGTCTCGTGTCGGCGGCCGGCGGTGTCGGTCCACGGCTGGTTCAGCACCAACGGCTGGTTGAACGCCACGTCGGCGATCTCGGCGGCGATGCGGCGGATGGTCGCGGCCGGCACGCCGCAGCGCTCGGCGACCGATTCGGGCGCGTATTCCGGTTGCAGGTAGCGCCCGGCCAGCAGTTCGAACACCGGCACCGCGACGCGGCCGTCGGGTAGCGTCACCTCGCCAACCAGCGCCTGGCGGGTGCCGGCCGTGCTGGCCTCGACCGGCGCCTTGGCGTCCAGGTCCCAGGCCAGCACCTTGGTGTCGGCACCGCGCGCGAACAGGCCATCATCCGGCCCGCCGGGATTGCGGATCACCAGATGGGTGGCGTTGGTGTAGCGGGTGAGGAATTCCAGATCGACGCGCTCGGCCGCCAGCAGCACATGCACCAGCGACAGGATGAACAGCCCGTCGGTGCCCGGCCTTATGCCGAGCCATTCATCGGCCACCGCGGCATAGCCAGTGCGGACCGGGTTGATCGCGACGTATTTGGCGCCGCGCGCCTTCAGCTTGGCCAGCCCGGCCTTGATCGGGTTGGAGTCGTGGTCCTCGGCGACGCCGAACATCAGGAAATATTTGGTATGTTGCCAATCCGGCTCGCCGAACTCCCAGAAGCTGCCGCCGACCGAATACAGCCCGCCAGCCGCCATGTTGACCGAGCAGAATCCGCCATGGGCGGCGAAATTCAGCGTGCCATAGGCCGAGGCCCACCAGCCGGTGAAGCTCTGGCTCTGGTCGCGCCCGGTGAAGAACGCCAGCTTGCGCGGATCGGTGTCGCGCACCTTGCCGAGCCAGCTTGTGGCAAGCTGCAGCGCCTCCTCCCACTCGATCTCCTTGAAGTCGCCGCTGCCGCGCTCGCCCACCCGCAGCAGCGGCTTGGTCAGCCGCGCCGGCGAGTAGTGGTTCATGATCCCGGCCGAACCCTTGGCGCATAGCACGCCCTTGTTGACCGGATGGTTGCGGTTGCCCTCGATATGGCGGATGCGGCCGTCTTTCAGGTGCACCCTGATGCCGCAGCGGCAGGCGCACATATAACAGGTGGTGGTGGCCACCCGGTCGGCGATCTGCGGTGAAAACTCGATCTGCTCCTGGCCGGGGGCCGAGGTGCCGATGCGGGACGGGCGGGCAGTCGGGAAGGTCTCGGACATCGGGCCAGCCTGATGGCAAAGCATGGCCAGCGTCAAGCGACGCCGTTGCAGTGGTTTACGGTTTGCCTGCGCGCGCGTGCAGCGTTATGCTTGTTTGACAATAGCGCGGGAATGGCGATCGAACATGCGGCCCGTGCCGTGCCCATCGCCCGGCGCATCACAGAGGTCATCAGCTGAGCGTCGCGCGGTGCGGGCGCTTTGACTATAGTCGGCGGTGGAACCCGCCTGATCGCACTCACCAGGACTCTCCGCCCAGGACTCTCGGCAATGAACGCACTCGCCCCGATCCACACCCCCCTCGGCTTCGGCACCAGCCTGGAGCAGTTGGCGACGCGTGACGGGTTGATCGCGCTCGATCGGAGCTTCCTGGCGCGGCTGGCGGCCGAGGCGCCGGAGTTGCACACCGCGTTGCTGACCGCGCGCGCCACGCCGGAGAGCCTGGACGCCAAGGCGGAGAGCGAGCTGCTGGTGCTGCTCGGCCCGGTGCTGGATGATTTCGTCGCCGAGCTGTTCGGCCTTGACAGCGAAATCGCCGCGATCGCCGCCGAGACCGCCGCGCTGGACCCGGTGCATGCCTGCAAGCGGCTGTTCGTGCAGCGCCAGGCGGTGAAGAAATACCCCGACCCCAGCGGCTTCGACGGCCCGGCCCTGCGCGCGGCGCTGGAAGTCCGGATCGCAGCACCGCTCACCGATCTCGCGTTCGCCACCGCGGTCGCCGGCTGGGAGCAGGACGCCGAGGCGCTCGACCTGGCGCTGCGCTACGCCGCCTGGGCGACGCTGACCGAGGCCGGCCGGCACGCCCATGACGGCACCATCCTGTTCCACGTGCCGCAGCGCACCGACCCGGCCAACCTGGTGCCGGTGGAGACCATCGAGCGCGACGGCGTGACCATGCTGCGGCTGCCGGAGCAGGCGCCGCCCGGCTACCACCATCGCCAGCGCGACGGCTTCGCGCTGACCGACCCGGGCATGAGCGTGGCGCAGGCGCTGGACCACATGAACTACTGCATCCTGTGCCACGTGCAGGGCAAGGATAGCTGCTCCAAGGGCCTGAAAGACCGCAAGACCGGGGCGTTCCAGAAATCCTCGTTCGGCGTCACGCTGGCCGGCTGCCCGCTCGACGAGAAGATCAGCGAAATGCACGCGCTGCGCGGCAAGGGGCATCTGCTCGCCGCGTTCGCCACCATCGCGGTGGACAACCCGATGATGGCGGCCACCGGCCACCGCATCTGCAACGACTGCATGAAGGCCTGCATCTACCAGAAGCAGCAGCCGGTCGATATCCCGCAGACCGAGACCTCGATCCTGCGCGAGGTGCTCGATTTGCCGTGGGGCTTCGAGATCTACACGCTGCTGACCCGCTGGAACCCGCTCAACCTCCGCCGTCCGCTGCCGCTGCCGGACAGCGGGCGCAAGGTGCTGGTGGTCGGCCTCGGCCCGGCTGGCTTCACCTTGGCGCATCACCTGATGAATGACGGCCATACCGTGGTCGCGGTGGACGGGCTGAAGATCGAGCCGCTCGGTTTCGATGCGAACCGCCCGATCCGCGATGCCGAGGCGCTGTTCGAGAGCCTGGACAACCGGGTCCTGGCCGGCTTCGGGGGCGTGGCGGAATACGGCATCACGGTGCGCTGGAACAAGAATTACCTGAAGCTGGTGCGGCTGCTGCTGGAGCGGCGGCCGCAATTCGCGCTGTTCGGCGGCATCCGCTTCGGCGGCGGCGAGGAGGGCGGCGCCACGCTCGGGATCGACGACGCCTTCGCGATGGGGTTCGACCATATCGCGATGTGCATGGGCGCCGGCCGGCCGACCTTCATCGACATGCCGGGCGGCCTGTCGCGCGGCGTGCGCCAGGCCAGCGACTTCCTGATGGCGCTGCAACTGACCGGCGCCGCCAAGACCAGCAGCATCGCCAATCTGCAACTGCGCCTGCCGGTGGTGGTGATCGGCGGCGGGCTGACCGCGGTCGATACCGCGACCGAGGCGCTGGCCTATTACGTGCGCCAGGTGGAGAAATTCGCGCGGCGCTTTGGCATCCTGTGCGAGGAGCGCGGCGCCGCTGCGGTCTCGGCCAACTGGTCGGAGGAGGAGGCGGAGATTGCCGCCGAATTCCTCGCCCATGCCGAGGCGATTGGCCAGGAGCGCGCCGCGGCGGCCGCCGAGGGCCGCGCGCCGCGCCTGACGCAATTGCTCGATTCCTGGGGCGGCGCCACTCTGGCCTATCGCCGCCGCCTGCTCGACGCGCCGAGCTACACGCTGAACCACGAGGAAGTGGCCAAGGCGATGGAGGAAGGCGTCCGCTTCGCCGAGGGGCTGACGCCGGAGGAGGTCATCGTCGATCGCTTCGGCCACGCCGCCGGGCTCAGGGTGAAGCGCGCCGACGGTACCGAGGCGGTGCTGCCGGCCCGCGCCGTGCTGGTCGCCGCCGGCACCCAGCCGAACACCGTGCTGGCGCGCGAGGACCGCCGCGTTCAGCTCGACGGCCGCTACTTCCAGGCGATCCAGCCCGATGGCACGCCGGTCACCCCCGAGCGCGGGTTGTGCAAGCCGGACAGCGCCGAGGTGCTGATGCATCGCACCGCAGAGGGCCGCTGCCTCAGCTTCTTCGGCGACCTGCACCCGAGCTTCTACGGCAACGTGGTGAAGGCGATGGGCGGCGCCAAGCGCGGCTTCCCGGTGGTCTCGCGGGTGCTGGCCGAGTTGCCGCCCAGCACGGTGTCCGGCGCCGAGCTGATCGCCGCCTGCCGCCGCGACCTGGCGCCGCGGGTGCATGAAGTGCGCCGGCTGACGCCGACCATCGTGGAGGTGGTGCTGCACGCCCCGGCCGCCGCCCGCGCCTTCCGGCCCGGCCAGTTCTACCGGCTGCAGAACTACGAGATGCACGCCGCCCGCGCCAGCGAGCCCGGCATCGGCACCACGGTGCTGGCGATGGAGGGCCTGGCGATGACCGGCGCCTGGACCGACAAGGCGGCCGGGCTGATCAGCGTCATCGCGCTGGAGATGGGCGGCAGTTCCGACCTCTGCGCCACGCTCACCCCTGGCGAGCCGGTGATCCTGATGGGCCCGACCGGCACGCCGACCGAAATCCACGCCGATACCACCGTGGCGCTGGTCGGCGGCGGGCTGGGCAACGCGGTGCTGTTCAGCATCGGCGCCGCCACCCGCGCCGCCGGCTCCAAGGTGATCTACTTCGCCGGCTACAAGGCGCTCAGCGACCGCTACAAGGTGGAGGAGATCGAGCGCGCCGCCGATGTCATCGTCTGGTGCTGCGACGAGGCGCCCGGTTTCACGCCGGCGCGGCCGCAGGATCGCAGCTTCGTCGGCAACATCGTGCAGGCGATGGCCGCCTATGGCAGCGGCCAACTCGGCCCGGCCGCGGTGCCGCTGTCCGATGCCGAGCACATGATCGTGATCGGCTCGGACCGCATGATGGCCGCGGTCGGCAGCGCCCGGCACGGCGTGCTGGCGCCGTATCTGAAGCCCGGCCACACCGCGATCGGCTCGATCAACGCGCCGATGCAGTGCATGATGAAGGAGGTCTGCGGCCAGTGCCTGCAAGCGCGGACCGACCCGGTGACCGGCGCGCGCAGCGTGGTGTTCACCTGCTTCGAGCAGGACCAGGCGCTGGACCGCGTCGATTTCCCGTCGCTCAACGACCGTCTGCGGCAGAACAGCCTGTCCGAGAAGCTGACCGCGCAATGGGTGGACCGCACGCTGCGCGTGCTGAACGCCCGGCCGGCAGCGGCGGAGTAAGCAGGCTCAGAAAAACCGCTTTGGGTCGGCGATCGGCATGTTGTCGTTCCAGGCCAGGAAGCCGCGCACGATGCGCACCACGAACCACACCGCGACGAAAATCAGGACCGGCACGCCGATCAGCACGAACAGCAGCAGCACGCCGATCAGGCCCATGATCAGCCCCATCCAGAAGGTGCGGATGGCGTAGGTCAGGTGCCCTTCCCAGATCGTGCCGACCGCTTCCGGCCGCTTCATATAGGCCAGCACCACGGCCACCAGCGACGTCACTCCGACCAGGAAACTGGCCGCGTACAGCGCGTTCACCACCAGCACGATGGTCCGCATCTTGTCGGCCTCGGTCGTCGTCGGCATCAGCGGGTGGCCACTCATCGCTCGGCGCTCCATTCCACCTGGTTCGTAACGCTGCCGAACGCTGGCATAGCTGTTGCCGAAAAGGCAAGAACATTACGCTCCCGCGGCCGGTCGCTGCGGCTCCGTCGTCGCGGCGCGGCCGGATGGCGGAGCCGGGCGCTGGCCTATTTCATCAGTTGCCCGCGGATTTCACCGCCCGGATGCGCCTTGGTGTGGATGTTGACGTACATCATCCCATCCTCAAGCTGCTTGATCTGCTTGGCGTCCAGCTTGGCCTCGCCGTTGATCGGGCTGGCGACGCTGCCCTTGAACGGGATCACCACCGGGGCATTCTTGCCCGCCTTCGCCGGCGCATGGATGTGCCCCATCGTCGCCGGCCCGCTCAGCCCGGAATAGGTCACGGTGTATTTCAGCATATGGCTGCCGGTGTCGAAGGTCGCCGTCGCCGTGCCGGTCGCCTTGCTGTCATTGCCCGGCACCTCGCTGGCGCCGTTCAGGGTGGCGTGGTAGACGGTTTCACTGGCCAGCGCCGCCGAACCGCCGGCGAACAGGCCGGCAGCCAGAGCGGCGGCAAGCACGATCTTGTTGGACATGCCATCCTCCATATCGGTGAGATGTTTCATCACAGGCGGGTAGCAAGTCGCTACGTAGTGAGCCTCCGCGAAGCTGCAACCCGCCCCCCGCTTTGGTCGCATCCTTCGAGGCCGGATCGGTCGCTGCACCGGGCGCGCCGATCTGCCATGATGCCGCCATGAGCACTCTCCCGATCGGCCCCGAGGTCGACCCCACGCCCCGGCCGCTGCCGGCCCGCACCCCCATTCGCGGCACCTACGCGGTGCTGGAACCGCTGCATGTGCGCCACGCGCCCGACCTCTGGCGGGCAGCGCAGGGTGCCGAGGACAGCTGGCGCTACATGGGCTACGGCCCGTTCCCCGACGAGGCGGCGATGACCAAATTCGTCGCCGATTTCGCCGTCACCCACGACCCGATGGCCTGGGCGGTGCGCCCGGTGGCGACCGGCGCGGTCTCCGGCTGGCTCACGCTGATGAACATCGAGCCGAAGCACGCCGCGGTCGAGCTCGGCAATATCTGGTTCGGCCCGCCGATGCAGCGCACCCGCGCCGCCACCGAGGCGATGTATCTGCTGCTGAAATACGCCGCCGACGACCTCGGCTACCGCCGCCTGGTGTGGAAATGCGACTGCCTCAACGCCCCCAGCCGCCGCGCCGCCGCCCGGCTCGGCTTCAGCTATGAGGGCCGCCACCGCGCCCACCTGACCGTGAAGGGCCGCCAGCGCGAGACCGACTGGTTCAGCATCATCGCCCCGGAATGGCCGGCCTGCCGCGACGCGCTGAGCGCCTGGCTGGCGCCGGAAAACTTCGCCCCCGACGGCACCGCCCGCCGGGGCCTCGCCGAGTTGCGCGGCGCGGCGCAGGGTTGACGCGCCGGCGCCACGGTAAAGGCCCGCCAGGCGCGAAGGCCCGGAGACACGCAACACGCCAGCCTGCGCAGGCACAGCAAAACACATTGACTCGCCCGGGGCTGTTCGTCGATGTCGATTGACACCGTGGCCGGAGATCGGCATCGTACCGGCGGTTGGTTAACTTTTTTCGTTGCTTGCTTAATATTTGCGCCCGCGACGGATGCAGTACCAAACGGCGCCGATACGCTGGCGAGACTGGATTACATAACGATACCGGACAAGGGGATTTTGGAATTCCGGTATTTCGTGACATAGGTTAAGGGAATCTGGTCAGATCGCGCTGACGGCCCGAAGCGATGACCAGGACTGGTATGGGAGAGGGAGCGACCGTGGCCACCGTATCCATCCGTGATGTGCGCAAGCGCTTCGGCTCGACCGAGGTGCTGCACGGCGTCAGCTTCGACATCGGCGATGGCGAGTTCGTCATCCTGGTCGGCCCGTCCGGCTGCGGCAAATCCACGCTGCTGCGGATGATCGCGGGGCTCGAGAATATCTCCGGCGGCGAGATCGCCATCGGCGACCGCGTGGTGAACAACGTCGCCCCGAAAGAGCGCGACATCGCCATGGTGTTCCAGAACTACGCGCTGTATCCGCACATGACGGTGCGCGACAACATGGCCTTCGCGCTGAGCCTGGTGAAGACGCCCAAGGAGGTGATCGAGAAGCAGGTGGCGCGCGCCGCCGATATCCTCGGCCTGGCGCCCTATCTCAACCGCTATCCGCGCCAGCTCTCCGGCGGCCAGCGCCAGCGCGTGGCAATGGGCCGCGCCATCGTGCGCGACCCGCAGGTGTTCCTGTTCGACGAGCCGCTGTCCAACCTCGACGCCAAGCTGCGGGTGCAGATGCGCGCCGAGATCAAGGAGCTGCATCAGCGGCTGACCACCACCACCGTCTATGTCACGCACGACCAGATCGAGGCGATGACCATGGCCGACCGGATCGTCGTGATGAACAACGGCAATGTCGAGCAGGTCGGCGAGCCGCTCGAGCTCTACGACCGGCCGCGCAACATGTTCGTCGCCGGCTTCATCGGTTCGCCGGCGATGAATTTCCTCACCGGCCGCATCGAGGGCGGCTCGTTCCACGCCGAGGACGGCATCGCGCTGCCGCTGCCGCAGTCGCTGAAGGGCGAGGGCGCCGACGGCAAGCCGATCATCTACGGCATCCGCCCCGAGCATTTCCAGCTCAGCGCCGAGGGCCAGCCGAGCACGGTGAGCCTCATCGAACCCACCGGATCGGAAACCCAGGTCACCGCGAAATTCGCCGGGGTCCCGATCATCTGCGCATTCCGTGAGCGGGTCACCGCCAAACCCGGCGAAACGATCCGCATCACCGTCGACCCTGACTCGGTGCATCTGTTCGATGCGCAGAATCATCAGCGGATGGAGGGTGGTTGACCGCGGAGAGCCACCGCCACCCGGCGGATGCGTGAACGGGCCGGCCCGGCGCGAAATGGCGGCGGAGACCGGCTGAATTACGAGCAACGGGAGGATACAGAAGATGGCAGACTTCACACGGCGCGAATCGCTGGCGCTCGGACTGGCGGCCGCTTCGATACCGATCATCGGCGCCGGCAGCGCCCGCGCCGCCGTCGATGACGTGCCGACCGGCAATGTCAAGCAACTCGAATACAAGCTGGAGAAGGGCGCCACGCTCAGCGTGCTGCGCCCGGCGAAATTCGTCGCCGCCGACGAGGAATACTGGAACATCAACACCAAGGCCTACACCAAGGCCACCGGCATCGAGGTGAAGACCAGCTTCCTCAGCTGGGAGGATATGCGCCCGCAGGAGGCGGTGACCGCCAACACCGGCGCCGGCCCCGATGTCATCGTCGGCTTCGGCTCCGATCCGCAGATCTATGCCGAAAAGACCCACGACATGTCCGATCTCGCCGAGTATCTCGGCGCGAAATATGGCGGCTGGTACAATCTGGCCAACCTGTACGGCAAGAGATGGGGTAGCAACCATTGGGCCGCGATCCCGATGGGCGGCAGTTCCGGCCCGACCGTGTATCGCGAGTCCTGGGTGAAGGAGGCCGGCTACGACCAGATTCCCGACGATCTGGAAGGCCTTCTGACGCTGTGCCAGAAGTTGCAGAAGATGGGCCACCCGGCCGGCATGTCGCTCGGCCACGCGGTCGGCGACGCCAACGGCTACGCCAACTGGCTGCTCTGGTCGCATAACGCCTATCTGGTCGATGAACGGGGCAAGATCGCGATCGACTCGAAGGAAACCAGGGCGGCGCTGAAATACGCCACCGAACTGCAGAAGACCTTCATCCCCGGCACGCTGGCGTGGAACGATTCCGGCAACAACAAGGCGTTTGCCGCCGGGCAGATCAGCCTGACCCGCAACGGCGTGTCGATCTATTTCGCCAACAAGAACTCGCCTGACAAGGCGCAACAGGCGATCGCCGCGGACACCAACAGCCAGAAGGCGTCCAAGGGACTGGCCAAGAGCACGCCCGACTCGTCGCTGGTGCTGAGCGCGATGGCGTTCAAACACACCAAGTATCCGAATGCGGCCAAGGACTATATCCGCTTCATGATGGAAAAGGATCAGTACGGCCCCTGGCTGTCGGCCTGCCTCGGCTACTGGTCGGAGCCGCTGATGGCCTATTCCAAGATGAATTTCTGGACCGAAAACCCCAAGCTGCAGGCCTTCCGCGCGGCGATGGCCACGCAGTTCTACGATGGCTACAAGGGGCCGATCACCCCGGCCTCCAGCGCGGTGGCGGCGAACTATACCGTTGTCGACATGTTCGCCTCGGTCGTCTCCGGCAGCGCTTCGGCCGAATCGGCGATCAAGCGGGCGGCGAGCCAGGCCAAACGCTACTACAAGTAGCTGTCAGGCGCAGCGGCCGCCGTTGACCGACGGCGGACCGGCATGGTCTGCGCTGAACTGAAACGGCAATCGCGGGGGCAGCCTGGCTGTCCCCGCGTGTGGCGCCGGGGTTGATCCCTGAGGGAGGGGCGATGGATGCGACCGTGAACGCGGCCGGCCGGCTGATGACACGCCGCCCGGACGGCTGGATCACCAGGATGTTCGATAACAAGGCATTCCTGGTCACCCTGTGCATGCTGCCGACCGCCGGTCTGTTGCTGGTCTTCCTCACCTATCCGCTCGGGCTGGGGCTGTGGCTGTCGCTGACCGATGCGACGATCGGTCAGCCGGGCGACTTCATCGGGTTGCAGAACTTCATCTCGCTGTCCCAGGATCCGACATTCTGGATGGCGGTGACCAACACCCTCATGTACACCGCGGTCGCCACCGTCGGGAAGTTCGCCCTGGGCCTGTGGCTGGCGGTATTATTGAACAACAACATCCCATTCCGCGCCTTCATCCGGGCGGTGGTGCTGCTGCCCTGGATCGCGCCCACCGTGCTGACGGCGATCGCCTGGTGGTGGATCTACGACCCGCAATTCTCCATCATCTCCTACGTGCTGGTGGACGTGCTGCACCTGCGCAGCAGCTATATCGACTTCCTCGGCACCCCCTGGAACGCGCGCGGATCGCTGGTGGTCGCCAATATCTGGCGCGGCATCCCGTTCGTGGCGATCATCCTGCTGGCCGGGCTGCAAACCATCTCGCCGGCGCTCTACGAGGCGGCGCAGTTGGATGGCGCCAGCGGCTGGCAGAAGTTCCGCCGCATCACCGTGCCGCTGTTGATGCCGATCCTGTCGGTGGCGCTCACCCTGTCGGTGCTGTTCACCTTCTCGGACTTCCAGCTGGTCTACGCCATCACCCGCGGCGGCCCGTTCAACACCACCCACCTGATGGCGACGCTGGCGTTCCAGCGCGCCATCCCGGGATCGCAGCTTGGCGAGGGTGCGGCGATCGCGGTGGCGATGATTCCGTTCCTGGTCGCGGCCGCACTGCTGTGCTTCTACGGCGTCGGCCAACGCAAATGGCAGCAAGGGGCCGCCGATGACTGATACCACCGCATCAGCCACCGCCGAGACCAAGGCGCTCGCCGCCGAGACGCAGGATGAGCCGGAACGGCTGTCGTGGGACTCCCGCGCCAGACGCATGATAACGATCTACATCCCGCTCACGCTGTTCGTGATCGTGCTGCTGTTCCCGTTCTATTGGATGGCGATCACCGCGATCAAACCCGACTACGAGATGTACGACTACGCCAAGTACAGCCCGTTCTGGGTCCATTCACCGACCCTGCACAATATCAACAAGCTGCTGTTTCATACCAGCTTTCCCCGCTGGCTGATGGTCAGCCTGGGGGTTGCCGTGGCAGCCACCTTCCTGTCGATCTTCGCCAGCGTGCTGGCGGCCTACGCGATCGAGCGGCTGCGCTTCAGGGGCGCGCAGCGGGTCGGCCTGGCGATCTATCTGGCCTACCTGGTGCCGCCGACCATCCTGTTCATTCCCCTGGCGACGGTGATTTTCCAGTTCGGCCTGTTCAACAACCCGATCGCGCTGGTGCTGACCTACCCGACCTTCCTGGTGCCGTTCTGCACCTGGCTGCTGATCGGCTACTTCAAGTCGATCCCGTACGAGCTGGAGGAGTGCGCGCTGATCGACGGCGCGTCGCGGCTGCAGATCCTGTGGCGGATCACCCTGCCGCTGGCGGTGCCGGGGCTGATCTCGGCCGGGATCTTCGCCTTCACACTGTCATGGGACGAGTTCATCTACGCGCTGGCCTTCATCCAGAGCAGCGACCGCAAGACCGTGCCGGTGGCGATCCTGACCGAGCTGGTCACCGGCGACGTCTACCAGTGGGGCTCGCTGATGGCCGGCGCGCTGCTCGGCTCGGTGCCGGTGGCGCTGATCTACTCGTTCTTCGTGGAATACTACGTCTCCAGCCTGACCGGGGCGGTCAAGGAGTAGGCCGATCGCCGCCGCTGCCGTGCAGCGGCGGCGGCTGCCGGGTCGCCGCGGTTCGCTCGCGCGCAACGGCGAAGCAAGATCTTCTTTTCGTGAACGAAAAGACGCAAGAAACCTGGCTCTTATCGCATTGTCCTTTGGTAAGGGCTACGCCGCGTCCGAACTGTCATCACCGTGCAGGTGTCAGCAAGCAGGCAGCGCTTTTTTGAAAAAATGCGCGCAAAAAAACTTCATTCGCCTTGCAACGCCGGCCGGGCGGAGAGGACAGAGTCTCCAATCCCAAGGGCGCGAAGCGCCGTCATGAAGTTTTTTTGCTTCTTTTTGTTCACAAAAAGAAGACCTTGCTTGCCTCCCTCCCCCGCGCACCAGCGCGCAGCGCCGCAAGCGCCAAAGCTTCCCTTGCAGCGAAACATCAATGTCAATATAACTAACGCAAATGCACTCCGCCACCCCGGCCACCGCGCTCGGCCAACGCTACCTCCCCCACATCGCCGATCTCTGCGCCGGCGTGGCCGCGGGCGCCGCGCGCCATCGCGCGCTGGCGCCGCTGCTGGTGCTGGTCTGGGTCCGCCTGCGCCGCACCCTGGCGCGGCTCGACCGTCTCGCGCTGCGCTGGCAGCAGGGCCGCCTCAGCCCGCGTCCGCGCCGCAGCCAAACCCCGCGCCGGCCGCCGCAG
>DATJEA010000198.1:0-6303 GCA_035497095.1 Acetobacteraceae bacterium
GCGGGTCGTCGGCGACGTCTTTCTCGTTGGGCGGTGCGACATAGCCGACCACATGCGCGAGCGTGGGGCCGAACGGGTAGACCCGGGTGGTGCCGACATCGACCAGCACGCCGGGCAGGTCGGGCGCATTGACCTCGATGCGGGCCATGTCCTCCCAGCTCAGGTATTCGCGCAAGGTCACCGGGATGAAGCGGCGGTGGCGGCGGATGTCGCGCAGGATGCGGGCGCGCTCGTGGTCGGGCAGCGGGATGATCCTGGAGAAGTTGTCGAGCGTCTCGCCGACGTCGTCGGTCTGTTCGGCGATCAGCAGGGCGCGCCAGTTGAGCCGGTTGCCGGCGACGACGATGCCGGAGCGGTCCAGCAGGCGGCCGCGCGGTGGGGCGATCAGCCGGGTGCTGACGCGGTTGGTTTCGGCCAGCGTGGCGTAGCGCTGGCCTTCGACCACCTGCACCTGGTAGAGCCGGGCGGCCAGCGCACCGAGGGCGGCGATCTGCACGCCGCCGATCACCAGCGCGCGGCGGGTGAAGATGAAGCGGTCGCGGCCCTCGCGCCTAGGCATGATCCGGCTCGGCCAGGGTCTGGTGGGCGCGGATCAGCGCGACCGCCAGCAGCGGATAGAGGCCGGTGGCCAGCACGCCGATGAACAGCGCCGGGCCGGGCGGCAGCAGGCGGAAGGTGAGGGCGGCGGTGAGCAGCCATTGCAGCAGCGCGGCGGCCAGCGCCAGCGCGGAAAACACCAGCCAGACCGGGATGAAGCCCTGCCGGGCGAGCACCCGGCGCCAGCGCATCGCGGTGCCGTGCAGCAGCAGCAGGATCAGCACCGCGACCCCCAGCGGGGCGGCTGACAGCAGATCGGCCAGCACGCCGAGCAGGAACACCGCCAGCGGCGGCATCGAACTGGGGCGGTAGACCGACCAGAAGAACACGCAGCCCAGCGCCACCGCGCCCTGCAACGCCGCCTGGCAGTCGAGCCCGAGCGGGGCGGCGAGCAGCAGCAGCAGCAGCGCGGTGCTGAGTGCCGGGAAGCTGAAGCGGGCCGACATATCGAGCTGCCGCCACAGGCTCGGCCGCGGGCGGATGCCGGGCCGGCGGATACCGCGGCTGGCCTCGGCGATGGGTCTATCGTCCATTGATCTGGCGGCGGTCATGCCGGGCGTGCCAGGCCGGCGGGCCGTCGCCGGCTTCCGGCGACAGCACGCCGCGCAGCCCGTAATCGAAGATGCGCACGATTTCCAGCCGGTCGAGCCGCGCCGCCGGCTGCACCTCGGGGATGTTGGTGGCGCTGTAGTGCACGGTGCCGACGATCAGGCCGGGCGGGAAGGCGCCGGCCTCGGCGCTGGTCACCACGCGCTCGCCCTCCATCGGATGGACGCCCTCCGGCCAGTGCATCAGCCGCGGGCGCGGGCCGTTGGTGCCCATCAGCATGGCCCGCGCGCCGCTGCCCTCAAGCGTCACCGGGATGCGGCTGTTGAGGTCGGTGATCAGCAGCACGCGCACGCTGCGCGAGCCGACCTCGGTGACCCGGCCGACCAGGCCGCGATCGTCGAGCGCGATCTGGCCCTTGGTGATGTGATGGTTCGGTCCGGCCGCCAGCAGCACCGAGCGGGCATAGACGCCGCCGGCATCGGCCACCACCCGGGCGGTGACGTAATGCGCCTGCGGGTCGGGGATCCAGTGCAGATTGGCCTTCAGCCGGGCGTTCTCGGTGTCCAGCGCCAGGGCGACCGACTGCCAGTGCCGCAGCCGCTCATTCTCCTGGCGCAGCCTGGCGTTGTCTTCGAACACGCTCAGCACGCGCCGGCCGTTCCGCAGCAGCAGCTGCACATGGTCGAGCGGCTGCGCCATGACCGCGTAGATCGGCGCCAGCGCGTCCGACAGCGCGATGCGCGCCCGCTCGGCCAGCAGGGTATCCGCCTTGCCGAGCAGCATCAGCCCGAACGCCACCGCGATCAGCACGGGCAGCGTGAGGCGTGCCAGCGCCTGCCGCACCGGGATCGACAGCCGGATCACGAGTCGTGTGTCTTCCTAGGCCACATGGCCCTATATGGACTCCGCAGGGGGGGGCGCCGCAAGGGGGGCGGGCGGGAAAACGGCAGGCCCCGACTTAATACATCGATGCCTTAATACATCGATGTCAGCACATTGCGCAGCCGCTTCATCTCCTCCAGCGCCCGGCCGGTGCCCAGCGCCACGCATTGCAGCGCGTCCTCGGCGATCACCACCGGCAGGCCGGTGGCGTCGCGCAGCACCTGGTCCAGCCGGCTCAGCAGCGCGCCGCCGCCGGTCAGCACGATGCCCTTGTCGACGATATCGGCGGCCAGTTCGGGCGGCGTGTTCTCCAGCGCCACCTTCACCGCCTCGACGATGGCGCTGACCGGCTCGGCCAGGCTCTCGGCGATCGCCCGCTGGCTGACCACGATCTCGCGCGGCACGCCGTTCATCAGGTCGCGCCCCTTGACCTCGCGATATGGCCCGTCCTCGGTTTCCCACGGCGCGGAGGCGGCGCCGATATCCATCTTGATCCGCTCGGACGAGCTTTCGCCGATCAGCAGGTTGTGGTTGCGCCGGATGAACGAGATGATCGCCTCGTCCATCTTGTCGCCGCCCACCCGCACGCTGCGGCTATAGACGATGCCGCCCAGCGAGATCACCGCCACCTCGGTGGTGCCGCCGCCGATATCCACCACCATGCTGCCGGACGGCTCGGTGACCGGCAGCCCGGCGCCGATCGCGGCCGCCATCGGCTCCTCGATCAGCAGCACCTTGCGGGCGCCGGCGCTCTCCGCACTCTCCTGGATCGCCCGCCGCTCCACCGCCGTCGAACCGGACGGCACGCAGACGATGATCAGCGGCGAGGCGAATCCGCGCCGATTATGCACCTTGCGGATGAAATGCTTGATCATTTCCTCCGCCACCTCGAAATCGGCGATCACCCCGTCGCGCAGTGGCCGGATCGCCTGGATGTTGCCTGGCGTGCGGCCCAGCATCAGCTTGGCCTCCTCGCCCACCGCCAGCACCTGCTTCTTGCCGCGCACGTCGGCGATCGCCACCACGCTCGGCTCATCGAGCACGATGCCGCGGCCCTTCACGTAAACCAGCGTGTTGGCGGTGCCGAGGTCGATTGCCATGTCGGCTGACATGAAGCCAAGCAGGCGTGAGAACATGGGGAGGCCCTTCGTGTCCGCGCGGAGGCGCAGGGCTTACCCCCCCCGGAGGCGGGCGACAAGGGCAAGAAAACGGGGGCCAGGACTTCCGCCCTGGCCCGCCGCCTGCCGGATCAGGCCGAAAGCGCGGCCGGTTCGGTGCGGGTTCGTTTGACCAGCAGCTTGTTCAGCGCATGCAGATAGGCCCGCGCCGAGGCGACCATGGTATCGGTGTCCGCCCCCTGGCCGTCGACCATCTTGCCGGCCTCCTCCAGCCGCACCGTCACCCGCGCCTGCGCGTCGGTGCCCTCGGTGACCGCGCCGACCGAATACAGCAGCAGCGCCGCCTCATGCGGGAATAGCGCGCGAATGGTGATGAAGGTGGCATCCACCGGCCCGTCGCCGGTCTCGGTGGCGGTGACCAGCGTGCCGTCGATCTCCAGTTCCAGCGTGGCGCGGGCGCGGGTCTTGCTGCTCGACTGCACCTCGAGCGAGATCAGCTTGATGCGCTCATGGTCGCGCATCACCTCGTCATCCACCAGGGCGACGATATCCTCGTCGTAGACCACCTTCTTGCGGTCGGCGAGGTCCTTGAAGCGGCGGAACGCGTCGTTCAGCTTGTTGTCGCCGATCTCGCCATAGCCCAGCGTGCGCAGCTTGTCGCGGAACGCGGCGCGGCCGGAATGCTTGCCCATCACCAGGTTGGAGCGGGTCCAGCCGACGCTCTGCGGCGTCATGATTTCATAGGTGGAGGCGTTTTTCAGGATGCCGTCCTGGTGGATGCCGCTCTCATGCGCGAAGGCGTTGCGCCCGACGATCGCCTTGTTCGGCTGCACGTCGAAGCCGGTGATGGCCGACAGCAGGCGGGAGGTCTTGAGGATGTTCTCGGTGATCACCCGCGGCTTGCAGCCGGCCACGTCCGGCCGGGTGCGCAGCGCCATCACCACCTCTTCCAGCGCCGCGTTGCCGGCCCGCTCGCCGATGCCGTTGATGGTGCACTCGATCTGCCGCACCCCGGCCTGCAGCGCCGCCAGCGTGTTGGCGACCGCGAGCCCCAGGTCGTTATGGTTATGCGCCGACAGCACCACCCGCTCGATCCCCGGCACCCGGTTGCGCAGCATGGTGAACATCCGGGCGATATCGGCCGGCACCGCGTAGCCGACGGTGTCGGGGACATTGATCGTGGTCGCCCCGGCCTTGATCGCTGCTTCCACCGCGCGGCACAGGAAGTCGTCGTCGCTGCGGCTGCCGTCCTCGGCCGACCATTCCACATCGGCGGCGTGGTTGCGCGCCAGGGTCACGTTCTCGGTGATGCTGGCCAGCACCTCGTCCGGCGTCATCCGCAGCTTGTGCTCCATATGCAGCGCCGAGGTGGCGATCACGATATGGATGCGCGGCCGCGCCGCCGGCGCCAGCGCCTCGGCCGAGCGCAGGATGTCGGCGCGATGGCAGCGCGACAGGCTGGCGATCACCGGCCCGTCCGGCCGACGGCCGATGGTCTCGGAAATCGCCTTCACACTGTCGAAATCGCCAATCGAGGCGATTGCGAACCCCGCCTCCATCACATCGCAGCCAAGATCGGCCAGCGCCTCGGCCATGCGCAGCTTTTCCTGCAAATTCATTGAGAAACCAGGCGATTGCTCGCCGTCGCGCAGCGTGGTGTCGAAAATGATCACGCGGTCGTCCGGCAGGTCGCCGAAACTCGGATGGCTTATGGTCATGGTGGCCCTCAGTGTATCTGGTACGACAATAGCCCCAGGGTTCCCCCTGAGCGATGCCGCGGCCTAGCCGCGCGGCGTCACGCCCAGGGGCGGCTAAGTCGAAGGACGAGGCCCGACGCGCGGATATCCAGCAGTGCAACGGCACACAAGCCCAGACCTGCGAAGGCGGCGCGACACTTCATGCCAGGGAGGCTAGCCCCGGCTGCCGGTTGATGCAAGCATTGGCGCAGCAAGACTGATCGGGACCGGAAACCGCCATGTACAAAGTCGTCCTCTGCCGCGCGCTGCACCCCACCGCGATGGCCATGCTGGCCGAGCGGAAGGACATCGAGGTGCAGGTGCTCACCGACCAGTTCCGCGGCCCGCCGATGCAGAAGGAACTGGCCGCCAGCATCGCCGGCGCCGACGGCATCATGGTCGGGCTGGAAAAAGTCGGCGAGGACCTGCTGGCACTCGGCGACAAACTCCGCATCATCAGCCGCTTCGGCGTCGGGTTCGACACGCTTGACATCCCGGCCTGCACCAGACGCGGCGTCACCGTCGGCGTGGTCAACGGCGCCAACGACCTGTCGGTGGCCGAGCACGCGATGATGCTGATGCTGGCCACCGCCCGCCGCACGCTGGAAATGGATGCCTCGATCCGCGCCGGCACCTGGATGGTGCAGTCCGGCCGCCGCATGCACGAACTCTCCGAGCGCAGCATCCTGCTGATCGGCTATGGCCGCATCGGCACCCGCGTCGCCAAACTCTGTGCCGCCTTCGGCATGAAGGTGATGGTGCACGACCCGGCCTTCCCCACCCCGCGCATCGCCGCCGACGGCCATATTCCGGCGCCCGACCTGATGGCCGCCGTCGCCGAGGCCGACGTGGTGAGCCTGCACTGCCCGCTCTACGAGCAGACCCGCAAGATGGTGAACGCCGCCTTCCTGGCCCACATGAAGCGCTCCGCCTGGCTGATCAACACCGCCCGCGGCGGCCTGGTCGATGAAGCCGCCCTGGCCGCCGCCCTGGCCGACGGCACCATCGAAGCCGCCGGGGTGGACGTGCTGGTCACCGAGCCGCCGGACCCGGCCAATCCGCTGTTCAAGCTGCCCAACGTGGTGCTGAGCCCGCATAATGCCGCGGCGCCGCTGGAATGCTACGCCAAGATGTCGCGCCGGGCGGTGCTGAACCTCACCGAGTATTTCGATGGCAAGCTCGATCCTGGGTATACGGTGAATCCGGAGTCGTTGGGGAAGAATGCGTAAAGCAACCCCTTATCGAACCCGAATCTCATGAATCTGCACTGGGGCGTTAGGAGCATTTGATGATTGACGCGGGAGAAATTGGTGCAGATGTCGGCATGTTCGACGCAGTTAGATATCTTCTTGAAGCCAATGCGCGGCAGGGAGAACAGATCATCATGCTGACTTTTCTGGTACAAAATTTGGTTCGTGGAG
>DATJEA010000199.1:0-2308 GCA_035497095.1 Acetobacteraceae bacterium
GCCACCAACTCGGCCATCGCGGCCCGATCGGCGATGTCGGCCTGCTGGAACTGGAAGCCGGGCAGGTCCGCCAGGCGGCGCAGGCGGGCCTGTTTCAGCCGCACATCATAGTAGTCGTTGAGATTGTCGACGCCGACCACCTGCTCGCCGCGCGCCAGCAGCGCCCGCGCTACATGATAGCCGATGAAGCCGGCCGCCCCGGTGAGCAGAATGGTCATGGTCGCTCCGCATTGCGCCGCGCATCTACAACCCGCGGATTGCCGGCGGCAAGCCGGCCCGGCTACAGGCCGGCGAACAGCGCGGTCGACAGGTAGCGTTCGGCGAAGGATGGCGCGATGGCGACGATCAACTGGCCGGCGTTCTCCGGCTGCCGCGCCAGCGCCATGCCGGCGTGCAGCGCCGCCCCCGAGGAAATGCCGATCGGCAGCCCCTCCATGCGGGCGCTCTGCCGTGCGGCGGCGATCGCCTCGCGCTCGCTGACCCGGATGATGCCGGCCATCAGGGTCATGTCCAGCACCGCGGGATGGAAGCCGGCGCCGATCCCCTGCACCCCGTGCGGCCCCGGTTCGTCGCCGGACAACACCGCACTTTCAATCGGTTCCACCACGAACACGCGCAAGCCTGGCCGGCGCGGCAGCAGCGCGCGGGCGATGCCGGTCAGCGTGCCGCCGGTGCCGACGCCGCCGACCACGATATCGACCGCGCCGGCCGTGTCGGTCCAGATTTCCTCGGCGGTGGTGGCGGCGTGGATCGCCGGATTGGCCGGATTGTCGAACTGGCGCGGCATCCAGGCGCCGGGTGTGGCGGCCACCACCGCCTCGGCGCGGGCGATTGCGCCGGTCATGCCGGTGGCGGCCGGGGTGAGCTGCACCTCCGCCCCCAGCAAGCGGATCATCTTCTGCCGCTCCACCGAGGCGCCGGCCGGCATGCAGACGATCAGCCGGTAGCCGCGCGCCGCGGCGACGAAGGCGAGCGCGATGCCGGTATTGCCGGAGGTCGGCTCCACCAGCACCGAGTGGCCGGGCCGGATCAGCCCCTCGGCCTCGGCGGCGTCGACCATCGCCAGGCCGATGCGGTCCTTGACCGAGCCGAGCGGGTTGAAAAACTCCAGTTTCAGCACGAGATCGGCGACGTGTTGCTGCTCTGCCGCGATGCGGGGCAGCCGGACCAGCGGCGTGGCGCCGATCGTCGCCAGCACGCTGTCATAGATACGGCCGCGACAGGGAGCGGGCGGGTTGGGTACGGATGTCATGGCGCCAGTCTATCACATGACGCCGTCGTGGTTCAGTGCTATTGCACGCGACGCGAAAGGTTATATCCGCTACGTAGGGGATGCGATGCTGATTCGCCGGGATCGGGCCATGGTGGCTGTAACTGTCATGCTGGATATCGCCTTTCACGGCGGCCGCGCCAGCACGGTCAGCGCCGCCGACATCGCCGACCGCCTGGGCCAGGCGCGGCGTGGCATGGAACCGCTGCTGCAAGCCCTGTCGCGCGCCGGGCTGCTGGACAGCGTGCGCGGGCCGCGCGGCGGCTACCGGCTTGGCAGGCCGCAGCGCGACATCCATATTTCCGACATCACCCTGGCGGTGCGCGGCGCGGAGCCGGCGGCACCCACGCCGGCGGCATCCTCCAGTTCGCTGCAGGAAGCCGTGACCGACCGGCTGTGGGACGAACTGGAGGCCGCCGCCGAGGCCCGCCTGGCGACGCTGTCGCTCGACGACCTGCTGCGCCGTGCCCATGCCGCCGGCCTGCGCCGACCGGCCAGCCAGCCGATCAACTTCACCATCTAAGGAGACCAGACATGGCGCTACAACTCGGCCAGACCGCCCCGGACTTTCAGCAGGACAGCACCATGGGGCCGATCAGCTTGCATAGCTGGATGGGGGATTCCTGGTGCGTCCTGTTCAGCCACCCGAAAGACTACACCCCGGTCTGCACCACCGAACTCGGCGAGGTGGCGCGGCTGAAGCCGGAATGGGACAAGCGGCACGTGAAGCCGCTCGGCCTGTCGGTCGATTCGGCCGAGAGCCATCGCGGCTGGGACAAGGACATCGAGGAGACCCAGAACGTCAAGATGAACTTCCCGGTGCTGGCCGACCCCGATCGCAAGGTGGCCAACCTCTACGATATGGTGCACCCCGCGGCCGACCCGACCATCACCGTGCGCTGCGTGTTCGTGATCGACCCGAACAAGAAAATCCGCCTGATCCTCACCTATCCGCCCAGCACCGGGCGCAATTTCGACGAGATCCTCCGCGTGGTGGACAGCCTGCAACTGACCGACGCGCATAAGGTGGCCACCCCG
>DATJEA010000200.1:0-10219 GCA_035497095.1 Acetobacteraceae bacterium
CGCGAGGCCAGCACGTCCACGCGGGTTCCGGCGGCGCGGGCCATGTTGTCGTAGACCACCGCCGAGCCGCCGCGCACCGGCGGGAAGTTGTTGGCGATCAGCAGAACCTTGCCGGAAGTGGTAGCGCGGCTCATGCGGCGGCACCGATCGCCGCGGCGGGCGGCTGCATCAGGGCCGGCACGTCCTCCAGCGCCACGAAGCGGCAGCCGACCTCGTCGGCCAGATAGGCCATGATGCCGGACAGCCGGTCGTAGAAGGCGTGCAACTCGGCCTTGGTCTGGACATAGGGGTTCTGCCCGATCGCCAGCGAGGAGCTGTGGAAGCTGAGCGGCAGCAGCGTGCCGCCGCGCCGCCGCAGGCCACGCACCAGCCGGCGCATGTCGTCGAGGTTGTTGCCTTCCGGCGACAGCGTGATGCGCTCGGCGGCCCGGCTGCGGGTCAGCAGCGACAGCCAGGGGCCCGCGCTGTGCGGCCGGGCAAGCCGGCGATACATGGCGCGGCCGGGCGCGCCGGCCCAGCCCACCACGCTGCGGCAGAGCGGCACTTCCAGCAGCCGCCGCTCCCGCCCGAACCAGAACGGGGCGAACTCGAAGCCACTGAAATCCGGCCCGTTCTCGTCGCTGAAGCTGGTGCGCGGGGCGATGCTGGCATCGACCGTGAAGCCGTGCTTTTCCAGCAGCGCCGCGGTCACCGCGCCGAAGCCGTAGCGGCCGGAGCGGAACACCACCGGCGGCACCCCGAAGCAGCGGACGAATTCCTGGCTCAGCGTCAGCAGCTTGGCCTCCTCCAGCGCCGGTGAGAGGTTGCCGGCGTAGGATGCGGCGATAGTGTCCGCACCCTCCAGCGGCGGCGTGACCCAGGTGTGCAGTTGCAGGCCGAGCGTGCAGGCGCCGCGCTCGTGATAGCGGCGCAGCGAGCGCACCGCGTCCGGATCGCGCAGCACCGGATAGGTGAGCAGATAGGTCGGCCCGCTGCCATAGGCGGCGAGGATCGATTGCAGATCGCCGAGTTGGTGCATGCAGGTGGTGTTGTGCTGGGTGGCGGCGAGCGGTTGCAGCCAGTCGAAGCCTTCCTCGGCGTCGATCGCGATCATCGCCAGCGGTTGCGGCTGGGCCGCGAGCGCGGGTTGCAGATTGGCGAAATGCTCCGCCGTGCCCTGAACGCTCAGCACGATTCAGCCGCGGCTGCCGGCGTCGGGCGGGTCGAAGGCCGGGTCGGCGAGGCGGCCCAGCAGGCCGAGCAGGGCATGCCGGCCATCCTCGCCCAGCCGCTGGTTCAGCCGCGCCTGCTGGGCGGCCAGGACCGGGTCCACCTGGTCGAGCAGGGCGGCGCCGGCGGCGGTGAGGAACAGCCCACGGGCGCGGCGATCGCCCTCGATGTCGCGCCGCTCGGCCAGGCCGCGGCGTTCCAGCGCATCGAACAGCGGCACGAAATTGGTGCGCGCGACGCCGAGTGCGGCACTCACCTGGCTCTGCCGCAGCCCCGGCTCGCGGCGCAACACATGCAGCACCGCGTGCTGGATCGGCCGCAGATCCTGCGCGGCCAGCGGGGTGTGGAATGCCTCGCTGACCGCTGCCTGGGCGCGACGCAGCGCCTGGAGCAGTTGTTCCGGCAGGATCGGTTCGGCGGAGGTATGCGACATAACTGGTATATAGCATAACTATCCGCCGGCGGCCAACGTTCAGGCAGCCTGGAAATGCGCCTCCAGCCGATAGCCATCCGGGCCGATGACGAAGGCGGCGTAGTAGCCGTCGCCGTAATCCGGGCGCGGGCCGGGGGCGCCGTTATCGGCCGCGCCATGCGCCAGGGCCGCCGCATGGAAACCGTCGACCGCCGCGGCGCTGGGGGCGGTGAAGCTGATATGCAGGCCGGAGCGCAGGTCGGCCGGCACCGGATGCTCGGTGGCGTTCAGCCAGAATTGCGGCTGCTCCGCGCCGAAGCCGGCATAGTCCTTGCCTTCGGCAATGCAGCGATAGCCGAGCGGCGCCAGTGCCGCGCGATAGAACGCGATGGCGGCCGGCACATCGCGGACGCCGATGGAGATGTGGTCGAGCATGGCGGGTCTCCCTGTGTGGCGATGGTGTCAACCATCATGGTGGTTAGATTGAACCAACCATGCCGTGCTTGTCAACCATCATGCCGGTTCGTATGTCGGGAGTATGAGTTCGCTTGTTCCGTTGCCGGCGCCGCCCGACGATGCCTGCCTCGGCTTCGTCAACACCCGTTATTGGCGCGGCAGCGCGGAGCCGACCGAAACGCTCGGGTCACCGCGGGCGGTGCTGGAGTGGGCGGCAACCGGGCCGGTGCTGCCGGGGCTGTCCGAGTGCCAGGCCACCGCCTGGCATGGCGGGCTGCTGGCGCTGCGCGAGGTGCTGTTCCGGCTGCTGGCCGCCGCCGCCGCCGCCGCGCCGCCGGCGCCGGATGACCTGGCGGCGTTCAACGCGGCGCTGGCCGAGGCGCCCGCCCGCCGCCGGCTGTGCGACGCCGGCGATGCCTATGGCGTTGCGCCGGCGGCCGGCTCGATGGCGGCGCTGCTGGCGCCGGTGCTGTGGTCGGCCGCCGATTTGCTGGCCGGGCGGCGGCGGGCCAGTCTGCGGCAATGCGCCAACCCGCTCTGCGGCTGGCTGTTCCTCGACGACAGCAAGAGCGGCAACCGGCGCTGGTGCATGATGAGCGCCTGCGGCAATCGGGCCAAGGCGCGGCGGCATTATTTGAAGCGGAAGCAGGAAGGCAAGTAGTCCTTTTTTGAAAAAGCTTCTTTTTGTTCACAAAAAGAAGATCTTGCCTTAACTGAACAACAACTGCCCGCCATCCACCACGATGGTCTGCCCGGTGACACAGCGCGCCATCGGCGAGGCCAGGAACAGCACCACGTCGGCGACTTCCTCCGGTGTGCCGAGGCGGTCGAACGGGATCGATTTCAGCACGTCGGCGTAGATCGGCGAGCCGGCCTCGCGGCGTTTTTCCCAACTGCCGCCGGGGAACTCGATGGAGCCGGGGGCGACCGCGTTCACCCGGATGCCGCGCCGGGCCAGCATCGCCGCCTGGCTGGTGGTGTAGTGGATGACCGCCGCCTTGGCCGCGCCATAGGGTGCGGTGCGCACCGAGGGCCGCAGTGCCGAGATCGACGAGACCGAGACGATGCACGCGCCCTGGCCCCGTTCCAGATGCGGCAGCGCGGCCTGGCTGGCGCGCACCACCGCCATGATGTCCACCGCGACGCTGGCGCCCCAGCCGGCCTCGTCGTCGGTGGCGCCGAAGCCGGAGGCGTTGTTGACCAGGATGTCGATGCCGCCGAGCGCGGTGGCGGCCTGGGCGATATAGGCGGCGATGGCGTCGGCCTGGGCGAGATCGCAGGCGGCGGCGTGGGCGATATGTCCGTGGGCCGCGAGTTCGGCGCGGGTTGCTTCGAGCGGGCCGGCGGAGCGGGCGCAGATCGACACGTCGTCGCCGGCGGCTGCGAAGCCGAGCGCGATCGATCGCCCGATGCCCCGGCTGCCGCCGCAGACCACCACCCGCTTGCCGGTGAAATCGATCGCCATCTGCACGCCCCTCGCTGTTGCGCGCGATGCTAGCCGGTTGCCGCGCGGCTGCGAAGCTACCCCGCTTCTACTCGCTGATCGCGAACAGCGCCGCCTGCAGCGGTTCGTGCGAGACGGTGATGATGCCGTGGAACGGGTCGTTGTATTCCTCCAGCAGGAACATCGCGCCGCCCAGCGCGATGGCGCTGAGGAACAGCGTGGTGATGACCAGCGAGTTGGCGCCGGTGTGGCCCAGCGGCGCGGAGAGCCCGAAGCTGGCGAAGGTCAGCATCAGCCAGAACAGCACCACGGCGACCAGATAGGGCGAGGTGGACGTGGTCTGGCTGGCATCCAGCGCCCAGTTGGTGCGGCTGGCGTCGCGCAGGATGCGCTGGGCGTCGCTCACCACCTCGCGCCGCACCGCCGTGTCCTGGGCGATGGCGGCGATGGCGTCCTCCAGCCGGCCGAGCGGCGGTGCTCCGGTCTCGTCGCGGCGCGGCATCACCAGGGTGCCGTCCGGCCAGACCTGGTGCATCGCATCGACGGCGTAGCGGAACAGCAGGTCGCGCGCCCGGTTGGCCGACGGGCCGGCGCGGCGCAGCGTGTGGTCGAGCTGGATCAACTGGGCGGAGAATTCCTTGACGTCACGATTGGCGCGATCGAAGGCGGCCTTTTGCGACAGCGTCAGCAGCACTAGCAGCACGCCGGCCATCGCCGCGATGATGGCGATGCTGCGATGCATGACGATGCGCGCGCCGAGTGGGATGCTGTGGCCGGGCAGGCGGGCATGCATCACCACTCCGGCCAGCGCCGAACTGAAAAGGCATGCGAATACGACCGCTCCCGCGATGGGACCGTCCATGTCGACGACGCTCCGAAACAATCAGATACATTGTGACGGATTGCGGTCGGAAGTCCAGCCATGATTCGGCGCGGTCAGGCGGCGAGTTCGTCGAGCGCCGTGGCGACATTGATGATGCGGGCGACCGGGCGCAAGGCGGCGATGGCGATGCGGTGGGTTTCGGGGTCGAACGCGGCGCAACCATCTTCCAGCACGGTGACCGCGAACTCGCGCACATGGGCGTCGCGCACCGTGCTGGCGACGCCGCCATTGCTGACGATGCCGCTGACCAGCAGGCGGTTGATACCGGCGCGGGCCAGCACCCATTCCAGGCGCGACATGTAGAAGGCGGAGAAGTTCACCTTCTCGACCGCCATGTCGGACGGCGCCAGCTCATCGACCAGCGCCTGGCCCCAACTGCCGGGGGCGAAGTCGCCCCTGGTGAGGAACGGGCGCAGCTTTTTCAGGTGCGGCGAGATGAACGGTTCGCCGCCGCGGCCGGGCACCAGGGTGAAATGGGTGGAGACGATCCAGCCGCCGGCAGCCCGCATGGCGGCGACCAGCGGCGCCATGCGCGGCACCACGGCGGCGATCTCGGGCGTGCCGAGGCCGGCGCGGCCATAGGCGCCGTTCGGGTGGATGAAGTCGTTCTGCAGGTCGCAGAGCAGCAGGGCGGTGGTGCTTAGGTCGGGCATTATAGGCGCTCGATGATGTCGCGCCTCAGGCGCGCTCGATGAGAAGGTTGCCGAAACGATCGACGCGGCCGGCGAGGCCTGGTTCGATCAGGATGGTGCCGTCCGGCTGTTCCAGCACCGCCGGGCCCTCGATGATGGCGCCGACCGGCAGCGCCAGGCGGTCGAACACCCGCGCTTCGTGCCAGTCCTGCACCCAGACGCGGCGCGAGGGGCGGGCGGCTTCGGCCAGCGTGGCGTCGGCCGGCGGGGCCATCGACAGCAGGTCGATCTTCGGGCGCAGGCCGATCACCGCGCTGCGCAGGTTCAGGACGCGGACCGGCACGCCGGGCATGCGCCGGCCGTAACTGGCGGCGTAGGCGGCCTCGAACGCCGCCAGCACGTCGGTGGGGTCGGTGACGCCTGGCGGCAATGGCACCATCACGGTGTGGGTCTGGCCGGCGTAGTTCATGTCCAGCGCATGCTCCACGGCGCGGCCGGTGAAGGCGACGCCGGCGCGGTCGAGCATCGGCAGCAGGCTGGCCTCGGCCTCGTCCATCGCGGTGCGCAGGCTGGCGGCGTCGAGCTCCGGCAGCATGCGGTTCAGCGTGCGCACCCGGTCGTGGCGCATGTCGGCGATGACGCAGCCGAGTGCCGAGGTGACGCCGGGGAAGCGCGGCACCAGCGCGCGGGCCAGGCCGACATCGCGGATCAGGCTGCCGGCATGCAGGCCGCCGCCGCCGCCGAACGGCATCAGGCTGAATTTCTTCGGGTCGTGGCCGCGCTCGATCGAGACCAGCCGCAGGGCGCCGGCCATGCGGGCGTTGGCGACGCGCAATATCGCCTCGGCGGCCTGCATCACGCCCAGACCGAGCGGGGCGGCGATGCTGCGTTGGATGGCGGCGGCGGCGGCCTCGGTGTCGAGCCGCGTCAGCTTGCCGCCGATCGGGCGTAGGGCGTTGATGCGGCCGAGCACCACGTTGGCGTCGGTGACGGTGGGGCGGTCGCCGCCCTGGCCGTAGCAGACCGGGCCGGGGCTGGAGCCGGCGCTCTCCGGGCCGACATGCAGGATGCCGGCGGCGTCGATGCGGGCGATGGAGCCACCGCCGGCGCCGATGGTGGTGATCTCGATCATCGGGGTGCGGACGACCAGGCCGAAATCCAGCGTCGATTGCGCCGCCAGGGCGGGGGAGCCGCCGGCCACCAGCGAGACGTCGAAGCTGGTGCCGCCGATATCGCCGGTGATCACGTCGGGGAAGCCGGCCTGGCTGGCGACGTAGGCGGCGGCGATGACCCCGGCGGCGGGGCCGGAGAGGGCGGTGCGGACCGGCAGCCGGGCGGCGGCGTCGACGCTCATCACGCCGCCGTTGGACTGCACGATGAGGAACTCGCCGGTGAAGCCGCCGGTGGTGAGCGAGCCGGCCAGGGTGTCGAGATAGCCGCCGACCACCGGCTGCAGCACGGCGTTCAGCGCGGTGGTGCTGGTGCGCTCGAACTCACGGATTTCCGGCAGGATGTCTGACGAGATGGCGATATGCGGGTTCGGCCAGAGGTCGCGGATGGCGGCCAGCGCGGCGCGCTCGTTCTCGGGGTTGGCGTAGCTGTTGAGGAAGATGATGCACAGCGCCTCGGCACCGGCGGCGAGCAGGCGCTTGGCGGTGGCGCGCAGTTCGGGGGCGTCGATCGGGGTCAGGATGTTGCCATCGGCCAGGGTGCGCTCGGCGACTTCGGCGCGCATGTCGCGCTCGATCACCGGCACGAAATTGCCGGTCAGCCCCCAGGTCTGGCGGCGGTCGCGGCGGCGCATCTCCAGCACGTCGCGGAAGCCCGCGGTTGTGATCAGGCCGGCGCGGGCGCCTTTGCGCTCCAGCAGCGCGTTGGTGCCGACGGTGGTGCCGTGCACGATCGCCGAGATCGCCGGCAGCGGCGCCATCGCCGCGATGCCCTCGGCGAACCCGACCGCCTCCTGGCCGCGGGTGCTCGGCAGCTTGCCGACGGTGGCGGTGCCGGTGGCCTCGTCGAACAGGAACAGGTCGGTGAAGGTGCCACCGACATCGACGCCGATGACGAGGCGGGTCATCGGTTTGCGCCTGTCAGAAAGGAAGAAGCTTCACCACAGAGACACAGAGACACGGAGAAGCAAGACAGCGTGGAAGATGTCGGGGGCGCAGGATTTCTCACGTCTTCTCTGTGTCTCTGTGTCTCTGTGGTGAAGCTGCCTGGCTTGCCGGCACCCGCAACGCCGCTCACGCCAGGTACCCCATTCGCCGATCATGTTCGGTCGCCTCGGGATCGCGCTTGGCCGGGTCGCCCCAGCCGCCGCCGCCGGGGCTTTCCAGGCGGATGCGCTGGCCGCGGCGCAACTGCACGCCGACCACCTTGGAGGCGAGCTTGGGCGTGTGCCAGCCGTCATCCTGCTCATAGCTGATTACGTTGGCCGCGCCATTGCCGCCGCCCAGCACGCCGCGTGGGGCGAATTTGGCGCGCTCGGCGAACACGAAGGCCTCCGCCGCGTCGGCCAGCACCTCGATCTCATAGATCGCGCCCATGCCGCCGCGATGTGCGCCGGCGCCGCCGGAGCCCTCGCGCAGCGCCCATTTGGTGAAGCGGATCGGGTAGGCGGCTTCCATGATTTCGACCGGCGGGATGATCGCGGTGGCGATCGGCGGGTTGCCGTGGCTGAGGCCGTCGCCTTCCGGGTTGCCGCCATGGCCGCCGCCGAAGAAGCTGAACATCACCCAGCGCCGCCCATCCGGCCGGCGGCCGGCGATGGAGAGTGCGTTGATGGTGCCGTAGGCGTTGCCATAGGCCTGCGCCGGGCGGATGCGCGCGAAGGCGCAGAACAGCACGTCGATGATGCGCAGGATGGTCTCGGTATAGCCGCCGACCGGGGCCGGGCGCTGGGCGTCGAGCAGGCTGCCCGGCGGGATGGTGATGTCGATCGGGTCGAGCACGCCGGAATTGGCCGCGACGTCGGGGAACAGGTGCTTTAGGCCGACATAGACGCTGGCGATGGTGGTCGCCGCACTGATGTTCACCGGACCGGTGCAGGCTGCCGCGGTGCCGGTGAAATCCAGTCCCAGCCGGTCGCCATTTACGGTCACCGTGCAGGCGATGCGCAGTGGCGCGTCGGTGTGGCCGTCATTGTCGAGGAAATCCTCCTCGGTCCAACTGCCATCCGGCAGGGCTGCGATCTGGCTGCGGATCTGCGATGCGGCGCGGGCGGTGAGTTCGCCGAGCGCCTCGGCGACCACTGGGGCGGTGTATTCGTCGAGCAGCGCCGCCACCCGCGCGTCGCCCAGGTCGAGCGCCGAGAGATGCGCGTTGAGGTCGCCATAGGCGCTGTCCGGCAGGCGGGAGGCGGCCAGGATGATGTCCAGGATGTCCTGGTTCAGCCTGCCCTCGCTGAACAGCCGCACCGGCGGGATCAGCACGCCCTCCTGGAAATACTCGGTCGCCGCCGGGTTGTAGTTGCCCGGCACCGCGCCGCCGAGGTCGTGCCAGTGGCCGACGCTGCCGAGCCAGCAGAACAGCGCGCCGTCGCGGAAGCAGGGGCGGATCAGCCGCATGTCCGACAGATGAGTGCCGCCGAGATAGGGGTCGTTGAAGATGAACACGTCGCCAGGCAGCGGTGCGCGTTCGCCGGTGAATTTCTCGATCACCGCGCGCACCGCGTAGGCCATCACGCCGACGAAGATCGGCAGGCCGGACTTGCCCTGCACCAGCGTGGCGCCGGTCTTGGCGTCGTAGAGGCCGTGGCAGGCGTCGTGCGCCTCGGCGATGGTCGGGTTGAAGGCGGCGCGGAACAGCGTCGCGTCCATCTCGTCGGCGATCTGCTCCAGGCGGCCCTTGAGCACCGCGAGGGTGACCGGGTCGAGCGGCGCCGCGAGCGTCACAAGGTCCGGCATGGTTCAGAGTTCCGGATCGTATTGCCGCGCCTCGGCCAGCATCGCCTCGGTGCCGAGCATGCCCTGCAGGCCCTTGAAGTCGAACATCCGGTTGGCGAACGCCGCACTGCTGCCGTGCGCCTTCAGCGAGGCGAAATACTCCCGCGCCGCCCAGGACAGGGTGCGCACCAGCCCGCCGGGGAAGATCACGATGCGGTAGCCCATCGCGCCCAGTTGCTCGACGCTGCCGAGCGGGGTTTTGCCGCCTTCGACCATGTTGGCCAGCAGCGGTACCCGGGCGGCGAAGCGTTCATTGATCGCCAGCATCTGCTCAGTGGTCTCCGGCGCCTCGACGAACAGGATGTCGGCGCCGGCGGCCAGATATGCCTCGGCGCGGTCCAGCGCCGCGTCCAGCCCTTCGACGGCGATGGCGTCGGTGCGGGCCATGATCAGCGCCCGGTCGCGGGCATCGACGGCGGCCTTGATCTTGCCGGCCATTTCGGCGGCCGGGATCAGCTTCTTGTCGCTCAGATGGCCGCAGCGCTTCGGGAACGCCTGGTCCTCAAGCTGGATCACGTCGGCCCCGGCACGCTCGAACACGCGCACCGTGCGCTGCACGTTCATCGCGTTGCCAAAACCGGTATCGGCGTCGATGATTATCGGCAGCGTCACTCGCTCGCGCACCCGCGCCATCACGTCGGCCACCTCGGTCATCGACACCAGGCCGATATCCGGCCGGCCGAGCCGCGTGTAGGCGATCTGCGCGCCGGACAGATAGGCAGCCTCGAACCCGGCACTCTCGGCCATCGCGGCGGAGAGCGCGTCGTAGATGCCCGGCGCCAGCAGCGGCGCTGTGGTGGTATCAGCGAGGCGGGCGGTGAGTCTGTTCATGGCCGTTCCGTCAACAGATGTCCTATCTTTAAGACATCCTGCCGGCCTTGGTGTCAACGCCCCGCGCCCGCCAGCCCCGGTCCACCAGGAGTTTAGCCTCCAGCGGGCCTGGCGACCGGTGGCACGGCCGCAACCGGCGTGGTGATCCCGGTGGCTGCCGAGAAGACCGGTGCCGACATTCCCGGTGCCTTGGCAACAAAGGCCACCAGCGACCAGAGATCGTTCACCTGGCGACTTTTGCTGAACCCCGGCATTGCCGTCATCTTCACGCCGTTGGCGATGAACCAGTAGGCTTCCGCCGGATCCACCCGCCTGGCGGCGCGGAACAGGTTCGCTGGGGTGGGATTCAGCCCCACCGCGATACCGCTGGGCTGCAAGCCTGGCCCGCCGTGGCATACCACGCAGTCC
>DATJEA010000201.1:0-2471 GCA_035497095.1 Acetobacteraceae bacterium
AGACGGAACGACTGAGCGACCTGATCGCGCGTGCCGGTGGCCTGACGGACGAGGCGTATGCTGGGGGAGTGCAGTTCTACCGGGTCAGTACACTTGCGCTGCACAACCTGCTGCTGCGTCCGGGATGCCGCCTGCGTCATAGGCACCGCGCCCGGCGCGCGCAACCCCGTGGCGCCGGCAATCGGCCTCGGCTCCGGTCAAGCGGGCGCCTCGCGGGGCAGCCTCACCAGCGATGCCAGCGGTGCCAGCGGCCGAAGCCCAGCGTCACGCCATAGCCATACGGGTACGGGTAATAGCCGTACGGGTAGGGGGCGTAGGCGGGATAGGCCACCACCGGCCGCGGCCGGTTCTGCACCGTATAGCCGTGCGCCACCATGCACTGGGTATAGCCGCTATCATACATATATTGCAGTTGTCCGGCCGAGTACTGCGCCCGGTTGGCGCCGACCGCGCTGCCGGCCAGCAGGCCGCCGGCCGCGCCGACTGCGGCGCCGGCGCCGACATTGCCCGATAGCGAGCCCAGCGCCGCACCGGCCGCGGCACCCACAGCGGTGCCGACCGCGGCACTGCCGACCGCGTCGCGGGTGGCCTGGTCGGCGCCGGCGCCGTAGCCGATCTGCGACGATGCGTAGTCCCGGCAGGACGCATCATGGGCGCGGAACTGGCCGAAATCCTCGCCCTGCTTGGGCAGCGCCATCACGGTCGGGGCGCTCGGCGGCACCACCGCGCACCCGGCCGCCGCGAACGGCGCCAGCAGCACCACCACGCGCATCGCAGTCCTGGTCATGGCAGTCTCCTGCGGTCGATTCGGGCACTCGCGGTCACATCTGGGGCGCCGCCAGCCTGCCGCAAGCTTGCGCCCGGCTTACAAAGCGCCAAGCCTGACGCTTATGGCCGCACCGCGAACAGCCGGCCCCAGCCGGTGACCCGCGCCGGGTCGACGCCGGCCAGCGCCAGCGATTTCCACACCACGGTGGCAATCGAGTCGAGCATGGTGACCCCGGTCTCCGCCTCCAGCGCGGCCGCCAGCGGTGCGGCGCGCAGATTGGTGCAGACCACTGCGATGGCGTCGGGTCGGGCCGCCGCCACCTCGCGGGTCATCGCCTGGAGTTGCGCTGCGGTGACCTCGGCGAAGGCGAAATTGTCCTGCAAACCGCAATGCCGCTCGGCGTCACAGGCCAGGCCGAGGCCGCGGTAATTGGCGATGATGCGGGCCTGCACCTCGGCCAGATACGGTGTCACCAGCCCCAGCGCGCGCACGCCCAGCCGGGCGATCAACTCGTTCATCGCCAGGATCGAGGTGGTGGCGGGGATGCCGGTTTCGGCGGTGATCTGGGCGCACAGCGCGGCATCGGTCTCGAAGCCGAGCCAGGAGGCCGAGGTGCCGTTCCAGGCGATCACGTCGACCTTGGCATGCGCCAGCAGGCGCGCGGCGGCCAGGATCGGCCCAGGGTCGAACTGGCCCAGCGCGCCGGCCGACAGCGCGATCTCGGTGACCGGGAAGCGGGCGAAATGCGCCGAGACCTCGGGCAGTCCGGCCAGCATCGCCGCGGTCACCGGTTCGAGCGTGGTGTTGGAACTGGGGGTGAGGAAGCCGAGTCGGATGCGGTTTGCCATGCCGGCATGCTGCCATGCCACTGGCGGCGGAGCTACCTCCGCCCGAACATGCGTTCGATCTCGGCCTTCGACAGCTTGAGGAAGGTCGGGCGGCCGTGGCTGCAGGTGGCGGCGCGCGGGGTTGCCTCCATGCGGCGCAGCAGCGCGTCCATCTCCGGGCCGCCCAGCCGCCGGCCGGCGCGGATGCTGCCGTGGCAGGCCATGCGGGCGATCACCTGGTCGAGCCTGGCGTCGAGCGCGGTGGCCTCGTCCATTTCGGCGAATTCGTCGGCCAGGTCGCGCAGCAGCGGGCCGGGGTCGGGCGCGCCGAGTGCGGCCGGCAATGCCCGCACCAGCACCGCGCCTTGCCCGAACGCCTCGATCTCCAACCCCAGCCGGGCCAGTTCGGCGGCGTGCGCCAGCAGCCTGGCGGCGTCGGCGGCGGGCAGGTCGACCACGCCGGGCAGCAGCAGCGGCTGGCGGCGCACCTCGCCGGCCAGCATCTGGTCGCGGATGTCCTCATGGGTCAGCCGCTCATGCGCGGCGTGTTGGTCAACCAGCACCAGACTGCCGTCGCCGGCTACCGCGATCACGTAGGTGTCGAGCACCTGCGCCACCGCCGCACCCAGCGGGAAGTCGCGCGACGCCTCGGCGAACGGGCCGTGGAAGCGGTCCGGGGCCAGGGCGCGGGCCGAGGGGGCGACGGTCATCGGCAGCGTGGCCTCGGCGAATCCGGGGGGCGCGTAGCTGCGAGTGGGCGGGCGGGATTGTAGTTGCAGGCCGGGGCGGGTCTGCGGCTCGGCCATCCGCACCACCGGGGCCTGACCGAGCAGCGCACCGCCGGCCAGGGTGCGGGACAGCGTCGAGATTACCAT